>DATDNV010000365.1:0-2952 GCA_036518075.1 Thermoanaerobaculia bacterium | reverse complement strand
GGACCGCCGGCGCCTTATCGAAGAGGCGGCCGGCATCACGAAGTACAAGCTCAAGAAGCGCCTGGCGGAGACGAAGCTCGAGGAGACGAAAGGCAACCTTCTGCGGCTCTCCGACATCATCGCGGAGGTCGAGCGCAACGTCGCTTCGTTAAAGAGGCAATCTTCCCGCGCCGCCCGCTACAAGGAGAAGTCCAAGGAGCTTCGCGCCAAGCGCGCAACGCTCGCGCGGGCGAACCACGATCGATTGCTGGAGGCCTCTTCTCAGGCAAAGCGGATGCGCGACGAGCGGCGGGACCACGAGGCGCAGGCCGCGGCGGCGCTCGGACGCGCCGAGGCGGAGCTCGCCGCGGCCCGGCTGGCCGCGTCCGAAGTTTCCAGCCGGCGAGACGCGGCGCGCGAAATGGTGCTCTCGCTCGAAGCGGCGATCCAGCGCGACGACGCGCTGCTGGAAGGCAATCGCCGGGCGGCCGCGGACCTTGCCGACCGGCGCACGGCCCTCGAGCGCGAAGGGCGGGACGCCACCGCCGAGCAGGATCGCACGCTCCGCGAGCTCGCCGATCAGGAAGAACGGCTGCAGCGCGCGGTGACCGAGGCTAGGTCTCGTTCGGAGGCGCGCGAGCTCGCCGACCATCGGGCGGCGGAAGCCGCCGCGGCGCTTGCGGCCCTGGAACGGGACATCGAGGCCGCCCGCGTTCAGGCGCTCACGGCGGCCGGAGACCGCATCGCCGTCAAAAACAGCGTGCACGAGCTCGACGTCGAGATCTCGAGGCTCTCCGCTTCTCTCGCGCGATTGTCCGATGCCCGCGACAAGGTCGTCCGGGAAGCCGCGGCGCGGCGGGAAGATCTCGAGCGCTCGGAGCGCGCAGTCCATGAGCGCGGCGAGATCGCCCGAGAGGCGAGCGCGAGGGTTCACGACCTGGAAACACGCGTGGCGGCGGCGGCCGCGGCCATCTCCGGGATCGAGCCCCGACGCGAGAGCTTCCGCGAGGCGCTCGGATCCGCCGAGCACCGGCGCGACGCCCTGATCGAGATTCTCCGCAGCAAGGAGCAGACCTCGGAGGCCCTGCGGGCTTCGCTGGCGGGCGCGGGGATCGCCGAGTCCGGAAAGCTCGCCGATCGCCTGCGCCCCGCGAAGGGATGGGAAGAGGCGGTGGACCTGCTCCTCGGCGACGAAGCCGAGGCCTTGCTTGCGAAAGGAAACGCCGAACGGATCCTCGAGGCCTCGCGCCCGCTCGCTCGGGCGAGTTTCGTGCGGGCCGACTGGCAGAGCTCCCCCGCCGTTCCTTCCGCCGATGTGGCTGAGGGCGGCAAAGGCTGGGAGACCGTGCTCGAAAACTTCGGGCGGCTTTCGGCGGCGGAGAAAGCGGCGCTCCCCGGGGCGGTCTTCGTCGAAACGGTCGGCGAGGCGCTCGTCCTTTCCGAGCGGCATCCCCAGCGGACATTCGTCACACGCCAGCGCGAGCTCGTCCGCGGTTCTCTCGTCTGTCAGGTCGCGCCGGGCGACGCTCAAGCGGGTCTCTTCACCCTCCGCCGCAACATTACAGAGCTCGAGCAACAGGCAGCCTCGGCGCGCAAGCAGCTCCAGGAAGAAGAGCGCGCATGGGAAGAGGCGCAGCAGTCCCGTCGCGACCTCGAGCGACGCCTGCCGGAACTGCGCGAGCGAGAACGAGAAGCGAGCGCGGAGCTCTCGGGGCTGGCGGCGCGGCGGGACGAGCGCCGAGCCGAGCAGGAGCGAGTCGAGAAGGAAGATCAGACGCTCGCCGGGGAGGCGTCCCTGCTCCGATCCGAGCTCGACGGCCACACCCAGCGCCGCGCGGACCTCGAAGCTCAGGAGCGCGATCAGGCGGCTCGCGAGTCGCAGATGCGCACACGTGCGGACGCGCTCTCGGCCTCACTGCCCGAGGCTCGCGCCGCCTGGACCGCCGCGTCCGAGGACCTCGCACACCGGAGAACCGAAGCCGAGGTCGCGGCCGAGCGACGCCGTTCGTTGGAAGCGGCTCGGGATCGGCTGGCGGAAAGTCGCGGCGCGCTGGAGCGGCGCCTCGGCGAAGCGACGATGGAGCACCGGCGGCTCGCGGACAGGCACCAGGAGCTCGAGAGGGAGGAGCGGGAATCGCGCGAACGCCGCTCCCAGAACCTTCGCTCCCACGACGAACGAAAAGTCGAGCTCGACGCGGCCTCGGCGGAGGCGGTCGAAGCGGCCGCACGTTCCGAGCGGGCCGAGGAATCGACGAAGGCGCGGCGTTCCGAGCTCGATCTCGCCCGCGAGGGCCGCTTCGAAGCGGAGATGGCCGAAACGAAAGCCAACTCCGATCTGGAGCACCTGGTTTCTCAGGCGCGCGAAGAATTCGGCGTGATTCCGGCCGAGCTTCCGGAGCCGCCCGACGCCTCCCCGGAGGCCCTGGCGGCCCTCGACGCAGAGGCTGCGGAGCTCGCCGCCTCGATCGATCGGATGGGACCGGTCAACGTGCTCGCGTACGAAGAGTACGAAGAGGAGTCCAAGCGCCTCACGTTTCTCTCGACCCAGCGCGACGACCTGGTCAAGTCGGTCAACGAGCTGCAAGAGTCGATTCGCAAGATCAACGCGACGTCCTCGCAGCGGTTCCGAGAGGCGTTCGAAGCGATCAACGAGAACTTCAAGGCAATGTTCACCCGCCTGTTCCAGGGGGGCACCGCCGCGATGCACCTGCTCGACGAAAACGACCTGCTCGAGTCGGGCGTCGAGATCGTCGCGCAGCCTCCGGGCAAGCGGAACCAGTCGATCCTCCTCCTCTCCGGCGGAGAGAAGGCGCTGACCGCCATCGCGCTCCTGATGGCGATCTTTCGCTACAAGCCGTCCCCGTTCTGCATTCTCGACGAGGTGGACGCTCCGCTGGACGAGGTGAACATCGACCGGTTCACCAGGCTTCTGCGCGACATGACCGAGGAAACCCAGTTCATCGCGATCACCCA
>DATDNV010000364.1:0-4984 GCA_036518075.1 Thermoanaerobaculia bacterium | reverse complement strand
GAGACGTCGAGATCGAGCTGAATTTCGCTTGCATTCGAGGAGAGGTCCGCCGGCCGCGAGGATCCGGTGACGCGCGCCTTCGTCATTGCGTCGGGAAACAAGCGCACCGTGAGCGGGGACGCCGCGCTCGAATGCCGGAATCGCCGAAGCACTGCCTCCCATTTCTCGAGGGCCGGGAGCTCGGACTCCCGAAAACGCCATCGAATCCCTTCCCGCTGCTGCGTCTTCTGCGTCCGAAGGAAGTCGGCCTGCGCGGCGATCTCGTCCGAGTCGCTGGCTCGGTCGATCGCGAGCGGAAAACGGTCGCGACGAAACCGCCCCGATTTGGACAGGTCCCCGGAGAGAACCTCGTACTCGGGAGGACGATCGGAGCCCCAGAAGAGGCGCGTCGCCGCGAGGTGCATGACGGCGCGGCGGGAGTTTCCGATGACGATCGTTTCGGCCGAAGCGTCCGGCGCGGCGAGTGCGATCGCGTCCTCGGGCTTTGCGTAATTGCGGCCGTCGAAGACGAATCCCTGCGCTTCGAATCGAAGGGGAAACCGGGCCAGGCGCCGCCGCAACTCGATCGAACACGGCAGGGTCGAGAGCCGGACCGTCTCCCACCCCGCCGGCACGGCCGACTCTTCCGAGCCGATTTCGACTTCGAATCCCATCCTCTGGCTCCAGGCGCGGAGTCGCTGCGATTCCGGGCCGCTCAAGAAATCGGAAGGCGCCCGAATCGCGATGCGGCGCGGAGCAGTGGTGGATGCGCCGAGAACGGTCAACGCGAGCGTCGCGATCAAGGGGAGTCGGACCACGACGGCGATGTTAGCGCGCACGTCTCCAGATGATCCGCCCGGCGACAATCGTCGCGGCAGGAGCTCCGGTGAGCTCGCGGCCTTCGAAGGGAGTATTTCTGGACAAGGAGGAGAAGTCGGAGGAAACCACGTTCCACCGGCGCTTCGGATCGAAGAGCGTCACGTCCGCCGGAGCTCCGACATCGAGCCGTCCTCCCGGCAGCCCGAACGCCTTCGCCGGGCCCGCGGAAAAAACCTGAGCAAATCGTCCGGCCGTCAATTTGCCCCGAGCCACCAGGCCGTCGTAAACGAGCGCGGCCGCCGTCTCCAGGCCCACGATTCCGAAGGGCGCCGCGTTGAAGTCGACCGACTTCTCGTCCTCGTGATGCGGCGCATGGTCGGTAGCGACCGCGTCGACCGTTCCATCGGCGAGACCGGCGATCAGCGCCTCCAGGTCCGAAGGCTCACGCAAAGGTGGATTCATCTTGGTATTCGTCGAAAAACCGGACCGCGCGACTTCTTCGTCGGTCAGGAGAAGATGGTGCGGCGTGACCTCGCACGTGACGGCAATGCCCTTCGCTTTGGCCGCGCGCACGACGTCCAGAGCGCGGGCGGTCGAGAGATGCGCGACGTGCAAGCGCCCACCGGCGACCTCCGCGACCAGGAGATCCCGCGCGACGGCGGCCGCCTCCGCGATCGCCGGCTGACCCGAAAGACCCAGCCGCGTCGAGACGGCGCCTTCATGCATCGGAGCCCCGCCGGAGAGCGACGGATCCTCCGCGTGTTGAATGACGGGAATCGCGAAGAGGCTCGCATGCTCGAAGGCGTGCCGGAGCAGGGTTCCGTCCGCGAGCCACTTCCCATCGTCGGAGACGGCCACGGCTCCCGCGACCCGCATCTCGCCGAACTCCGCCAGCTCCTCGCCCCGCTGTCCCTTGGAGATCGCGCCGATGGGATAGAGACGGGTGCCGGCCACCCCTTTTGCCTTCGTGACGATGAACTCGCAGATCGCTCGGCTGTCGTTGACCGGATCGGTGTTGGGCATCGCGCAGACCGCCGTAAAACCTCCCGCCGCGGCCGAGGCCAGACCGCTCGCGATCGTCTCTGCGTACTCCCTCCCGGGCTCGCGCAGGTGCGCGTGCAGGTCGATGAATCCGGGAAAGACCAGGAGTCCCGAAGCGTCGAGGACCTCGGCGCCCGCGGCGGAAAGACCGGCGCCGACTTCGGCGACGACGCCGTCGCGCAACAGCAGGTCGAACGCGCCGTCCCGACCCGACTGCGGATCGACCAGCCGTCCGCCCCGCACGAGCAGCGCCGAGGTCAAGCGTCCCCTTCCCAGGTGCGACCCGTCAGGAGCAGATACAGGACGGCCATCCGAATCGCGACTCCATTGGAGACCTGCTCGAGGATCAGCGAGCGCGGAGAGTCCGCGACGTCGGAGGCAATTTCCACGCCCCGGTTCATCGGCCCCGGATGCATCACGACCGCCTCAGGGCGGGCGCGCGCGAGCCGGGCCGCGGTCAGCCCGTAGCGCTTGAAGTATTCCCGTGAAGACGGGTAGAGCGACGTTTCCTGCCGCTCGAGCTGGACGCGCAGCATCATCACGACGTCCGCTCCCTCGAGCGCGTGGTCGAAATCGGTCGTCGCTTCGATTCCCATCTCGGAAATCCGCGGAGGCATCAGTGTGGGTGGAGCGCAGACGACGACCGACGCCTTCATCTTCGTCAGCAGCCAGACGTTGGACCGCACCACGCGCGAGTGCGCCACGTCTCCGATGATCGCCACGCGCAGTCCGTTCAGCCGGCCGAAGTGGCGGCGAATCGTCAGCGCGTCGAGCAGCGCCTGCGTCGGATGCTCGTGCGCGCCGTCTCCGGCGTTGACGACGCCCGCCTTCAGATGGCGAGCGAGGAAGTGCGGAACACCGGGGCTTCCGTGCCGGATGACGATCAGATCGGGAGACATCGCCTGGAGGTTGCGCGCGGTGTCCAGAAGCGACTCGCCCTTCTCGACCGAGCTTCCCTTGGCGGCGAAGTTCAGCGAGTCGGCGGAAAGCCACTTCTCGGCCGTCTCGAACGAGAAGCGGGTCCGGGTGGACGCTTCGAAGAACAGATTGACGATCATCCGTCCCCGCAGCGCCGGGACCTTTTTCATCTCCCGGTCCGCGATCGAGCGCATCGACTCCGCGGTGTCGAGGATGAGCGTGATCTCGTCGGGAGAAAGCGGCTCGATGCCCAGGAGATCTTTGGAACGAAGGGAAGTCGCTGTCACGGGTTCAAGGTTCAATGTTCAAGGTCTTCCGGCTTTTCTCCACTTTGAACTTTGAACTTTGAACCTTGAACTTCTTCAAGCCGGCTTCTCCAGAATCCACACCTCGTCCGCTCCGTCGGTCTCGGCGAACATGACCTTGATGACTTCGCGCGCCGCGGTCGGAACGCTCTTGCCGACGTAGTTCGCCTCGATCGGAATTTCCCGATGGCCCCGATCGATGAGGACCGCGAGCCGGACAGCCCGCGGCCGACCCAGATCGATCAGGCCATCCAGCGCCGCGCGCACCGTCCGTCCGGTATAGAGCACGTCGTCGCAGAGAATGACGCCTCGGTCCTGAAGCTCAAAGTCGATTTCGGTCTTTTTCAGGAGCGGCTGCGGCGCGACGGTCGAGAGGTCGTCTCTGTAGAGAGTGATGTCGAGGGTGCCGACGGGGAAGGGCTTGCCCAGCAGATCCGAAAGCCGCGCGGCGAGCCGGTTGGCGAGCGGGACGCCCCGAGTGCGAATGCCGATGAGGACCATGTCGGCGAGGTCCCGTTCGCGCTCCGCAATCTCGTGGGCCATCCGGTCCACCATCCGCCGGATGCGATCGGAATCCAGAATACGCGTCTTCTTGACGAGTGTCTGGGTCTCGGCCAAAGCGGCGGCAGTCTATGGGCCGGGAGTTTCGCCGTCAACCGAGCTTTTTCCGCCTGGGCGAGCGGCGGAGCCGCGGATTCCCGGTCCCGAGAGACGGCGGTGCGAAGTGCCGCAGAGACCACGGAAAGTACTGAAGCGAAAAAGCCTCCCGAAAGGCCGAAAACCGGGGGTACAATTTGGCAAAAACCATGGTCGTCTATAACGCCGGCACGCGCGAACTGACCGCCAAGATCGTCTATTACGGTCCCGGCCTGGGAGGAAAGACGACAAACCTCCAGGTTTTGCACGATCGACTCGACCCGTCGACGGTCGGCAAGCTGCTGAACCTCGCGACCCAGACCGATCGAACGATCTACTTCGATCTGCTGCCGGTCGAGTTGGGCGACATCAAAGGCTACAAGATTCGCTTTCAGCTCGCGACCGTTCCCGGCCAGACCGCGTTCAACGAGACCCGCAGAGTGGTTCTTCGAGGCGCGGACGGCATCGTCTTCGTCGCCGACTCTCAGTGGACGATGCTTCCGAAGAACCTCGAGAGCTGGCACAACCTCAAGGAAAATCTCAAGGCGAACGGGGTGTCCTTCGAGGGAATCCCGATCGTCGTGCAGTTCAACAAGCGCGACCTGACCGACATCCTCTCCGTCGACGCTCTCCAGGAGGCACTGGGCCTGTCCTCCTATCCGTTCGTCGAGGCGGTCGCGAGCGCCGGACGCGGCGTGACCGAAACCTTCAAGCTGATCTCCAAGCTCACGTTCGTCGACCTGCTGCGCCGCCTTCAGGGCCGGCGGCCGGAGGACGCGGCATCGATCCCCCCGCGGAAGGAAAAGGAAAAAGAATCGGACGATCTGCTCTCGTGGAAGGACTCCCTGCTCACGCGCGCGACCCCGGCGGGAGGTGTGCCCAAACGCACCGCTCCTCTCTCCCTCGTGCCCACGCCTCCGGAGGAAGCTCCCTTCGAGGCCGCCGAAGAGCCGGCGGCTTCCGCGCAGGCCGCGTCGCCGACCGAGTCGCTGCTGCTACCACAAGCGGCCGCCGCGGATGTTTCCGATGGACCTTTCGGGCAGAGCGCCGAGATTCCGGTCGACCTGCCGCCGCTCGCGCCGCCTTCCACCACCCCGGAAATGCCTCGAATCGAGGCGTCCGCGCCGAACGAGCCGAGCGCGCCGGCCCCCGTCGAGATCCCCGACCGGCCGACGGAGCGGATCGAATATGCCGACCCGGTTCTCGCTGCCAAGCTGGCCGCACCGCTCTTCCCTCCGAAGCCCGCGGCCGAGCCCCCTCGAGCGGCTCCTCCCGAGCCTTCGTTC
>DATDNV010000363.1:0-10751 GCA_036518075.1 Thermoanaerobaculia bacterium | reverse complement strand
GCGCCGGCGGCCAACGCGGTCCTGTTCGTGGCGGAGACGGCCTGGCAGGCGCGCCGCGTCGACGAGGCGCGCCGATGGGCGGAGCGAGGAATCGAGACCGCGCGCGCCGCCCGAGACGTGGAGCATCTCTCGAGGCTTCTCTCGCTCGCGGCGACGCTCGCAAATCTCCGCGGCGAGTATGCGAAAGCCTCGGCCTACCAGGCCGAGATCGAGACTCTGACCTCGGTCGAGAAGCCGGTCCAGGAGGAGATCCCGCGAGGGGGAACGCTCATGGTGGCCGTGGCCAATCCCATCGCGGCGACCGAGCCGGGCCGCTACGAAACCAACGAGGAGCTCGAAGCCCTCGCCAACGTGTACGAAGGACTGGTCACGACCGATCCGCAGGGCAATCTCGTGCCGGGGCTGTGCGAGAAATGGGCTCTCGAGGACGGGGGTCTCGCGGTCAGGCTCCATCTTCGGCCCGGCATCGTCTTTTCGGACGGCTCCCGACTGACCGCCGCCGCCGTGAAGGCCTCGCTCGAGCGCTCGATCCGGCTCTCACGCGAGCAGATGCCGGCGGCGTTCGTCGCGATTCGCGGCGTCACCGACTACGCGGCGGGAAAGACGGAAGAGGTCGAGGGCATCTCCGCGCCGTCGGACGAAGAGATCGTGATCCGCCTCAAGGACGCGCTTCCGATTTTTCCCTCGCTGCTCACCGACCCCCGAACCGCGATCGTCGCGATGCCGGCATCGGGAGGCATGCCTCTCGGAACGGGGCCCTTCCGCGTGGCGCTCCACACGCCGGAGCGCGTCGTTCTCGAACGCAACCCCCGCTACGCCAAGGAGCCCGCGCGCGTGGATCGAGTCGAATTCCGCGCCTCCCTGGCCGCTTCCGCGATCGCCGAAGGCTTCCGCTCGGGTGAGCTCGACATCGCGCGCGATCTTCTTCCGGCGGACCTCGAAGCGATCCTCCGCAAGCCCCTCCTTCGCGCCGGCCTGGTCGAGATGCCCAAGAGAAACACCTACTTTGCCGTCTTTCACGCCGCGAGTCCCGCCGGATCGAGCGAGCCCTTGCGCCGCGCGCTCGCCGGTTCTCTCCAGATCCAGGATCTGGTTTGGGGAACGCTCGGGCGCTTTGCGCTGCCCGCGACGGGCCTCATCCCTCCCGGGATCCTCGGGCACGACGCGGGACGGCGGCAGGCTCACCTCACGCGCGAAAAGGCCGTGGAGATGATCCGCTCCGCCGGCCTGCCCTCTCCCGTCCGGTTGCGGGCCGCGGTCCATCCGATCCTTTTGAATCAGTACGCCGCGCTCACGGAGGGCGTTTTGCGGGTCTGGGCGGATCTCGGCGTCGAGGTCGATCTGGCGACCCGGACGATGCCGGAGTTCCTCGAGGCGTGGCTCGCCAACGACAGGTTCGACCTGATGCTGGGACGCTGGATCGCCGACTACGACGATCCGGACAATTTCACGTTCACGCTCTTCCATTCCGGCACCGGAGCGGCGCGGGCCTACTTCTGCTCTCCCGAAGCCGATCGGACGCTCGAAGAGGCGCGGAGCGAAGCTCGGCCGTCCATGCGCGAGTCGCTCTACCGGAAGTTCGAGCACACGCTGCTCGATCCCGCGATCCTCGTGCCCCTCTTCCACGACGTCGATTACCGGATCGCGAGCTCTCGGGTCCGCGGCCTTCAACTTCGCAGCGCGGCGCCCTATGTCAACTACACGGAGCTGGGAAAGGTCGAGACGCCGGCCGAGACGGCGGTCCTCGAAAGGCACTTCGGGGGCGGAATCGTGCAGGTTCCCAACGCGGGCGTCGTCCTGACGCTGGATCCGGCGCTGTGCGAGACGCAGGAGCAGGCGGAAGTCGGACCGAGCCTCTTTGGAACTCTGACCTATGCGCTGGGCGGCACGCGCATCGTGCCGTGGATCGCGTCGGAAGTCCTGACCGAGAACGACGGCGAGCGATACCGATTCCGGCTGCGCCCCAACGTGCGATTCCATGACGGCCGCCGACTGACGGCCCGCGACGTCCGTCATTCGTGGGAGCGTCTCCTTCTCTCGACCACGGTGAATCGATGGCTGCTCGCAGAGATTCGCGGCGCCAAAAAGCTGATCGAGGGAACGGCGACGGATCTCGAGGGGTTCCACATCGTGTCGCCGAGCGAGTTCTACGTCGACCTCGAGAAACCGATGGCTTTTTTCCCGGCCGTGATCTCCTACACCCCGACCGCGATTCTTCCGGAAGGGACTGGAGCCATCGGTTCGGGACCGGATGACGGGGCCGTCGGAGCCGGAGCGTTCCGAGTCGTCAGCTTCGAGCCGGGGCGGCGCCTGGAGCTCGAGCGAAATCCGATTTACTGGCGCGAGGGATATCCCAAGTGCGACGGAGTGATCTTCCGGTTCGGCGTCGCGCCCGAGGAGATCCGCAACGAGTTTCTGGCGGGACGCCTCTCACTCGCCCACGACCTGCTCCCGGTGGACGCCGAAGCCTTCCGCCACGATGCCCGATTCGCTTCCGCCTACCGCGAGACCCCGCGCCTGACGACCTACTACGTGGCCTTCAATTCCCATCGCGGTCCCCTCCAGGACGTGGCACTTCGCCGCAACATCGTCCGCGCCGTAGACGTCGCCGGGCTCGTGCGACGGACGCTCGGCCGCATCGCGATCCCTGCTCACGGCGTCATCCCGCCGGGACTTCTGGGCTACTCGGCTTCGGGCTCCTCTTCGCGGCCGGCCTCGGGAGCATCTTCCGACAGTTCCGTCGAAGCCACGGTGTCGCGGGAGGCGATCGAACTCAGCGCCGGAGTCCACCCGGTCTTGTTCGGCGAATTTTCTGGATTCTTCCGCGAGCTCGCCGAATCGTTCCGTGAGATCGGCTATCGCATCCGGCCCCTCAATCGCACCATGGCCGAGTACATCGAGCTCCAACGGACGGGCGAAGGCGATCTCAACATCGGCCGCTGGAACGCCGACTATCCCGACGCGGACAACTTCGTCCACACGCTTCTGCACAGCGCCGGCTTCCTCGGCAAATTCGTCGGCCATCCGGAGATCGACGACCTCGCCGAGCGGGGACGAGTGGAAACCGATCCCCGCGTCCGACACTCCCTCTATCGGCGCGTCGAAGAGCTGGTCGTTCGCGAGGCGCTGCTCTTGCCGCTCTTCAACGATCAGATCTACTGTTTCGCGCGGCCGGAGGTCGAGGGGCTGAACTCGGTGAGCCAGGGCAACCCGATCGTCGACTACGAGAGCCTCTCGATTCGCCGCTAGCCGGCGCCGGTCAGCGTCTTCTCGAGCTTTTCCAGGATCGAGCCCCAGCCGCCGCGGTGCGCGTCTCTTCGCTCCGGCGGCAGGCGCCGGTGGGTCAGAACGAGCTCGGTTCCGCCGTCCTTTTCGAGAAACTCGATCGTGACGATTGTGGGCTGAAGATTGGTGTATTCGGAAATCCAGGTGAACGAGAGACGCGACGGCGGTTCGATCGCGAGGTATTCACCCCAGTGCGCGTCGTCCCGGCCGCCATGATGCATGACGACTCGAAACTTTCCGCCGACCCGCGGATCGACCTCGGCCGTCGCTCGCTGGACGTCTCCGGGCCGCATCCACTGGCCCAGGCTCGCGGGATCCAGCCACGCCTCGAACACCTCCTCGCGAGGGATTGCGACGACCCGCCGGACGACGAGAAGGGCTGGATGATCCTCGCCGCTCATGAGCGGGGTCCTGGAACGCGCTGCCTCCGGCCCGCGGACCGCGTCTTCCGCCGCCGCAGCAGAAAGGCCTCCATGGCTTCCAGCCGCTCGTCCCAGAACATCCGGTAATGATCGAGCCAGCGCGAGGCGTCGCGCAGCGCGCCCGGTTTCAGCCTCAACCAGTGCTCCCGGCCCTGGATCTTTCGCTCGAGAAGCCCCGCGCGCTCGAGCACCTTCACGTGCTTGGAGACGCCGTTGAACGAGATCGGGAAGCGGTCGGCGAGACTTCCGACCCGGATATCGCCCCGGGACAGAGCTCCGAGGATCGCCCGCCGCGTCGGGTCCGCAATCGCGCTGTAAACCTGGTCGAGCCGAAGCTGCCGATCGGCCATCGCCGTATTCAACCAATCGGTAGGATAACATTGCCGGCGGCGCCGCGACCCGCACAGCGGAGTTGACAGGCCGCTCGCCGGCCTTCTATATTCAACCATTCGGTTGAATGACACGGCGGAAGGAGCGAATCCATGAAGCAGCCCAAGGCGTCCAAGAAGATCGAGAGTCATCCGGTCGTCTCCCACGACCAGTGGGTCAAGGCGAGAACCGCGTTTCTGGCGAAGGAGAAGGAGTTCACGCGAAAGCGCGACGAGCTGGCCCGGAAGCGCCGCGCGCTTCCCTGGGAGAAGGTCGAGAAGCGCTACGTCTTCGACGGCCCGGCGGGCAAAGAGAGCCTCGCCGATCTCTTCGGCGGGAAGAGCCAGCTCATCGTGTACCACTTCATGTTCAGCCCGGAGTGGTCGGAAGGCTGCCCGAGCTGCTCCTTCTGGGCGGACAACTTCAATGGCATTCCCGTTCACCTGAAGCATCGCGACGTCTCTTTCGTCGCCATCTCCCGGGCGCCGCTCGCCAAGCTTCAGGCCTTCCAGAAGAGGATGGGCTGGAGCTTCAAGTGGCTCTCATCCGGAAACAACGATTTCAACTATGACCTGGGCGTCTCCTGGCGCCCCGAGGACACCGCGAAGGGCAAGGTCGTCTACAACTACAAGAAAGACCCGAAGATGAAGATGGCCGACCGCGAAGGCATGAGCGTCTTCTACAAGAACGCGAAAGGCGAGATCTTTCATACCTACTCGAGCTACGCGCGCGGGATCGACATGATGAACGCCGCGTACAACTACCTCGACACCGCTCCGAAAGGCCGTGACGAGGACGTTCTCGAGTGGACGCAGGCCTGGGTGCGCCACCACGACCGCTACGAGGACTGATGGAATTCGCAGGCGAAATGTCCATGCCCGAGAAGGCCTCCGGGTGCTCCGCTCTCGTTCAGAAAATTTCGCAGAGCCCGGTCGCGGAGCGACCGCCTGCGCCGCAAGCCGACCGCGGCTTCGTTGGAGTCAGCATCCTCCTCTTTGCCGCGAGCGTCGCGGCCACGATCTACTTGTGCGAGTCGATGTCGGCAGCCATGCCGATGTCCGACGGCTGGGCGATGTCGATGGCCTGGATGCGGATGCCGGGTCAGACGTGGACAGGCGCAGCGGCCGCGTTTCTCGGGATGTGGTTCGCGATGATGCTCGCCATGATGCTTCCCTCTCTCGTTCCAGCGCTCTCGATCTACCGGCGAAGCCTCCACGCGAGCGCGGAGACTCCTCTGGCGAGGCTCACGATTCTCGCGGGCTCTGGGTATTTCTTCGTGTGGGCGGTCGCCGGAGCCATCGTCTACCCGGTGGGCGTCCTCGTCGTCGCGGCGGAGATGGCTTCACCGGCCCTCGCTCGGCTGGCTCCCCTCGCATCCGGAGTCGCCATTCTCCTCGCGGGAGCCGTTCAGCTCACGAGCTGGAAAGCGCGGCTGCTCGTGGAGTGCCGCGAAGCGCCCTGCGGCCGGTCTCTTCCGGCGAGCTCCCGCAAAGCCTGGCGCCACGGAATCCGGCTGGGATTGCGCTGCGTCCTCTGCTGCGCCGGCCTCATGACGATCCTGATCGTCGTCGGCGTAATGGATCTGGCCGCGATGGCGATCGTGGCTTCCGCGATCACCGTCGAGCGTTTGGTGCCGAAGCCCGAGCGTGCCGCTCGCATCGCCGGCATCCTCGCCGTCGCCGCGGGAGCGATCGTCATCGTCTGGTCCACTGCGGCCTAAGAGGCCGAGTTCAATGTTCAAAGTTCAAAGTTCAAAGTTCAAAGTTGAGGTAGACCACCTTGAACCTTGAACCCTGAACATCTCTCCCGCTCCTCCCATCCCGTCACGCTTCGACCCTCTCCCGCCTATTCCTCTCGAAGCCGCCGGCGATGGGCGCCGGCGCGGGAGGATTCTCATGAGAACGATTCTGGTAGCGCTGATCGGTCTGCCTTCCATTCTCGGGTTCGTCCCGGCGTCGCAGGACGACGACTGTCCGGCGCCGCCGCCGCCCTCGGCCTCGACGGCCGCGAAGCGTGAGTCGCCGCTCGCCTGCGACCGAATGGCGCTCTCGGACGCGGAGCGGACGAGGCACTTCGACGAGCTCGGCCCGACGCTGCGCAAGCTCAAGAAGTCGGTGCGCGAGCTGTCGGACGGTTACGAGTTCGAGTTCCCCGCCGATCGCGCCAGTCTGGCGCTCGTGGAAGAATGGGTCGCCGGGGAGCGTGTATGCTGCCCGTTCTTCGACATTACGCTGCGCCTCGAGCGGGAAGGCGGCCCGGTGTGGCTGCGTTTGACGGGTAGAAAAGGAGTCAAACATTTCATCGAAGTGGACGGGGCCGCCTGGATCAAGAGTTGAGCGATCTCCTTCACGCGGTTCGAGGACGCCAATGAGGCCCGGCGTCCTCTTTGGCGTTGCACTCGCGGTAACGGCGGCGGCAGCCGCTTTCCCGACCCGCCTCTCGGCGCAGAGCCCTCCTCCTGCCGCGACGCCGCGCATCCGCAGCATCCGGCCGGGAGTCAAGGCTCCCGACTTTCAGCTCGAGTCGATCGACGGCAAGATGGTGAAGCTCTCCGATTTCAAAGGCAAAACCGTGCTCCTGAACTTCTGGGCGACCTGGTGCGGGCCCTGCCGCGCCGAGATGCCGTGGCTCGTCGATCTCTACACGAAATACAGGGACGCGGGCCTCGAGATCGTGGGCGTTTCGATGGATCAGAACGCGGTCCATCGTCCGCGCGTTGTTCCCTACATCCGCGAGAAGAACGTCACCTACACGATCCTGTACGGCAATGACCGGGTCGCGGCTGCCTACGACGGCGTCCCTCTGCTTCCGACGAGCTTCTTCATCGGCTCGGACGGAAAGATCGTCGGAGAGTTCGAAGGCATCAAGACGAAGAACGATCTCGAGCTCGGCGTCCTGCGGGCGCTCGCGCCGCCCGAGCTGCGAAGCGGCGCCCCCAAGAGCTAGGAGCAAGGGGCGGGCAGCAGGAAGCCGCAGCCGTTCATCCTGGAGCCCTAGCTTTTTGTGCCCGGTCTTTCCTTTTTCTGTCATTCCGAGGAGCGAAGCGACGAGGAATCTGCTCTCACCGCGGGACAGCGGATGCAGCTTCCTCGCGCAGCTTGACGAACCGCCGCCCGAGGCCTACTTCGACTTCGAAACGGCGCCGGTGACGTCGATCGGCGCGGTGACGTCTCCTGCCGGCATATGGACGACGATCGTTCCCTGAAGCCGCGCCTGGAGATTGCTCGGAGACTTGAGCGCGGCCCCCGCCGCCGCGAGAATTTCTTTCTGGTCGAGATCGATCGGGACGCTCAGAGCGTTCCAACCCGGGTGCAGGGTCATGCTCTTCGATGAGCCGGACCCGATCGCCCGCCCTTTCACCGACGCATGGAAGTCGGTGCTGGCGAGCGTCAGCGGGAAAGACATCGGGTTCAGGATGGAGACTTTGCCGTAGGCGGCAATGTCGGTGGCGGTCAGCTGCGTCAGCGCGACCGAGTTGACCCTGACGAAGTCCGCAGCTCCGTTATCACGCGTCTCGACCTCGACCTGACGATAGGTCTTGGTCCCCGACCAGTCGACGTTTCGCGAACCGGCGATCTTGCCGTGAAGCCGGTAGTCGAAATCGGAAATCCGAAATCGATTGAACCAGTCCTCGGGAACAGTCGAGTACTTCACTTTCAGCGTGACCTGCACGCGCTTGGGCGAGCTTTGCGCCGTGCCCTTGACCGGAATCTCGGTCCCGGACTTGTTGAGCGACAGAAGTCCCGAGAAGGGGCCTGACGGCGCTCCCTCGATCGCGTCGGAGAAGACCGCCACGAAGCCGTCCGCCTCGACTGTGCCGTGAATCTCCTGCGCGCAAGCGAGGCGCGCGGCGCACGTCACACAAGCGATCAGAAACCAGCGGCCGCGGTGCACGCCCATTATTTAAACAGAGAAAACTTTCCCGCGAGGTCGAGCGGCACGGAAATGTCGCCTCCGGGCAGGCGGATCACGAGGCTTCCCTTCAACCGCGCCTCGACTTCGCCTCCCGAGCCGACCGCCGACCCGGCCGCTCCCAGGAGCTCCGCGTGATCGATTTCGATCGGCAGCTCGAGGACGGTTTCCTGGGAAGCATGAAGAATCAGACCCTTGGTCGCGCCGGATCCGACCTCCCTGCCGTTCGCCGACAACCGGTAGCTGGTGCTTGCAAGCTTCAGCGGAAAGGAGAGCGGGTTCGTGACCTTGACGTCGGCTTTGGCCGCGCTCTGAAAGAGCGAAAACTCGGTCAGCTGCATGGAACCCAGCTTGATGAAATCCGCCGACGTCGTGCTCTCACTCTTGTCGGTCTCGACCTCGTCCCAGCGTTTCGTTCCGGACCAGTCGACCGGTGAAGCCCCAGCGATCCGCCCGCGCAGCCTGTAGTCGAAATCCGCGAGGCGAAAGCGGCTGGCCCAGTCCTCCGGTATCTCCCGGTACTTCAACTTGAAGGTAATCGCGACCCGCTCGCCCGACAGCTGCGCGGTGCCCGAAACCGGAAGCTCGGCGGATGAGCCGTTCAACGACAGCGTGCCTGCGAAAGCGCCCCCCGCGGCGCCGGCCGACGCTCCAAAAAGAACTGCCGTAACGCCGTCCGGCCACGGTTGGACGTGAATTTCGTGTGTCGCCGACGGAGTTGCAGCCGGGCCAACAACGGCGAGCGCGAGAAGAAGAGCAGAAACGATCACTCCCGGACTCTAACAGCCCGCCGACGATGAAAACTCCGCGCGGATCGGCCGAATCGAGAACATGACGTCCTCGAAGATACGGAGCACGACCGTGAAGTCTCTGGCTTTTTCTGGCTAACGACGATCGGCCCGCGGCCGGTACGCTGTCGAAACTCGCTCGGATATATCAGATCTGATATAACGGATTCGTTTCGCGCCTCAGAAGCGATTCCGAGCGCACCAGGGAGTCGCTTTCTGAGAATCCGGAGGAGGCGCGCACCAGGGCGTGGCCTTTTGAGAGTCCGGCGGAGGGGCACACCACGGGGTCGCCAACGCCGAGTCGGCGGCGCGCGCTCCCCCTTTCACGTTCTTCTTCGTATCCAGGTTCTTGAGCGTTTCCTTGTTGAGCTTCAGCTTCCTGACTCCCTTTTTGCCTGCTGTGCTCTTCTTCTTGGAGATCATTTCTTTTCTCTCCTGGATCGGCGCGAATGCGCGCCGGCTCCTAGCATCCGAACTGGCGCAGGTGATGATCGAGGTGCTTGTACATCACGACACCCCAGTCCTCGCCTTTGACGCGGCCCAGGAAGGAGTGGGTGTGTTTGCCCGCCGCCTCCGGACCGGCGGCGCAGAAGCGGTCGATCAGTTTCGTCAGGTATTCCTTCTCCTTGGAGAAATCCTTCGGATCGGACATGACGAACGTCGGATCGGTCGGGGAGTTCCGAGGAAACGGCTTGTCTCCCAGAAACGACTTCCTGACTAAAGGCGCGAAGATCCTGCCGATCAAGCGCTGCGGGAGCGGCTTATCTCCGGTTCCCGCCTCCATCGCGACGGAGCAGTGAGCCAGCATCTGCGCCGCGTCCATCTTTCCCCACTGGCGAGTGGACTGAGCTTGGAGACTGGCCAGACGCGCCTCGATCTGTTTTCTCGCCGAGGGCTCGAACAGGTTCGGCATGGGCAACTCCCCTCGACAAGCTTACTGCTTGGGCTCGTCGCTTCGGTTCGGAGAGGCGAAATGACCCTATGTCGACCAGCCACATTAGAATGCATCCCCGCATGCCGCTTTCCGCCGGATGTCTGGCAGCGCAGGCGGTCGCTGCGCGACCGGCGCCGCAAAACTTTCTAAGCGAGGGCTCCGGAACTTTGACGCGCGGCGAACTGTCATGACGCTCCCGGTAGGCAGCAGGCTCGGTCCGTACGAGATCGTCGCGGCGATCGGTTCGGGTGGGATGGGCGAAGTCTACAAAGCCAAGGATCCGCGGCTCGGGCGCGAGGTCGCGATCAAGGTCCTGCCTCCGTCGTTCTCGGCCGACGCAGACAGACTGCGCCGCTTCGAGCAGGAGGCCAAAGCGGCCGGTGTTCTGAATCACCCCAACCTGACGGCTGTGCACGACATCGGCACGCATGACGGCGCCCCCTATGTCGTCCAGGAGCTTCTCGAAGGCGAGACTTTGCGAGCGGCGCTCGCGGGCGGCAAGCTCTCGATCCGCCGCGCCATCGATTACTCGCTGCAGATCATGCACGGCCTCGCGGCCGCGCACGAGAAGGGAATCGTCCATCGAGATCTGAAACCCGAGAACATCTTCGTCACCAACGACGGGCGGGTGAAGATCCTGGACTTTGGCCTGGCGAAGCTCACGCACACCGAGGAGCGCGGGTCGATGACGAATCTGCCGACCGCATCCGCCGGCACGGAGCCGGGCGTCGTGCTCGGCACTCTCGGCTACATGTCGCCGGAGCAGGTGCGGGGCAGGCCAGCCGATGCCAGATCTGACATATTCTCCTTCGGCGCAATCCTGTACGAGATGCTGTCAGGGAAGCGCGCTTTCCACGGCGACTCGGCGGCCGACACGATGTCCGCGATCCTGAAAGAGGATCCACCCGACATCTCGGTCACCAATCAGAGCGTCCCGCCCGGCCTCGACCGCATCGTGCGACATAGCCTCGAAAAGAATCCGGAGCAGCGTTTCCACTCCGCGCACGACGTCGCCTTCGCTCTGGAGGCGCTCTCAGGCAT
>DATDNV010000362.1:0-5373 GCA_036518075.1 Thermoanaerobaculia bacterium | reverse complement strand
CCTTCTGACCGCGTGCGCGTCTCACCGCGAGGGCCCTTACCCGACCCTGGAGGACTACTCCGACGGCGTCTCCGCCTATACGGACCAGTTTTTGGAAGAGTGGAAGGCGGGAGCGATCAGCGAGCGGCTCTTCGCCGCCTCTTTCCAGTGGACCGGGCCCCTGCCCGGCGACCGGCTGGCGCCCGTCGAGGCCCGCCCTCCCCTCCGGATCGAGATGCTCCCGGCCTCGGATCGGAAGTCGGCGAGCCCCTCCTCGGCCGCGGCCCTGCGCGCGAAGCTTTCCGAGATCCGAGGCCGATTCGTTTCGCTCGGCCGCACCGAAAGCGTCCTCTTCGGCTTCGAGAAGCACGGCGACGAGAGGGAGATCGTCCTCGGCCTCCTCCTGACCGGCCGCGGCCGCGCCGGCGAGCTGCGCCAGGAAGGCGGCCGACTCCGCGCGCGGCTCCGACTGGCAACGGCCGGGGCGCGCCGCTGGCAGATGGTCGGCGGCTCGGTCGAGGCCTGGATGGCGGCCTCGGCCGCGGAACCCCTCTTCGAGGAGGTCGCCGAGGCGTCCGGTCTCGGTCGCGTCCACGAGGCCTTCCTTCCCGACGCGGCCCGCAACGTTCCCATTCCGGGCGAACACATGCCCCCGGGCGTGGCGGTCCTCGACTACGACGGGGACGGACGGGAGGATCTCTACATCGTCGGAGGGCACGGAAATCATCTCTACCGCAATCGCGGCGACGGCACGTACGAGGATGTGACCGAGAGAGCCCGCGTCGGCGGACAACCGGGCGAAGCGGTCGGCGCGCTCGCGTTCGACTACGACAACGATGGCCACACCGATCTCTACGTCACCTACCTGTACGGACCGAATCTCCTGTATCGCAACCGCGGCGACGGAACGTTCGAGGAGGTCGGCGCGAGGGCCGGCGTCGCGCTGAAGGACTACTGCACGTCGGCGGCGGCGATCGACTACAACCGCGACGGTTGGCCCGATCTCTACGTCCTCGTCTACGGGCCGCGCGACCGTGGGCCGAACATCCAGGCGAACAACGCGCCGCCGAACCATCTCTTTCGCAACAACGGCGACGGGACGTTCACCGACGTCTCCCAGCCGTCTCATTCCGACGACACCGGCTGGGGCCTCGCGATCGAGTGCGCGGATCTGGACGGAGACGGCTGGCCCGACATCTACGTCGCCAACGATTTTGGGAACAACACCTATCTCCACAACAACGGCGACGGCACATTCACCAATGCGGCGAAGAAGGCGGGCATCCTCGATCCTGGATTCGGAATGGGGGTCGCCATCGACGACTTCGACGGCGACGGGAAGCTCGACCTCTACGTCTCGAACTATTCCTTCCCGATGAGCTGGTTTCTGAAGGACCCGCGCTACCCGATGCCGGAGTTCCCTTACTCGCTCGGACGGCCTCTCGTCTGGCGCCGCCTGACGCTTCTCTCGCGCGGGTCGTCGCTCTTCCGGGCGACCTCCACGCCGGGACGCTTCGAACGAGTCTCGGACGAAGCGGGTGTGTGGGACACGTCGTGGTCATGGGGCTGCGTCTTCATCGACGCGGATCTGGACGGCCGAGCGGACCTCTTCGTCGTGAACGGAATGGTGACGGGCAAGAACTCCGCGGAGCGCGAGATCGATTTCTGGAACTTGATGTCTGCCGAGTACCGGAAATTCGAAAAGGGAATTCCGACCGGAGACTTCGGCGAGGACTCGCTCTGGGGCCACACGCCCAAGCGTTTCTACAAGAACCTCGACGGCCTGCATTTCGCGGAGCTCGCGGCGGTCACGGGCCTCGAGTCCGACGCGAATCAGAGAGGGCTCGTCGTGACCGACTCCAACGGAGACGGCGTTCCGGATCTTTTTGCTACCGGCTTTCTCCAGAGGCCATCGCTCTGGATCAACCGCAATCCATCGCGCGCACACGCTCTCGCCATCTCGCTGGAAGGCGACCCCGCCGCGCCCGGTTCGTATCGTTCGACGCGCGAGGCTCTCGGCGCCGTCGTCACCGTCGAAGCCGGGGGACTCCAACGCGCTCAGGTCGTCGCCGCCGGATACTCGTTCCTGTCTTCCGGCTCGCGGACTCTCTTTTTCGGACTGGGCGATCACGCCTTCGCCGACCGCGTCACGGTCGCGTGGCCATCGGGAAGACGGACCGAGTTGACGAACGTCCCCGCCGGCAAGGCGTCTCTCCGCGAACCGCCGCCCTAGGCCGAAACCTCTCGGAGGACCGCGAAGACGGCCAATCGGGCGGTTCGCGCTTGACCGAATCGGAGCCGCTGGCTACGATGAAATGAACCGGTACAACGCGTGAGTGAAAGCCGAGTCGCAGCTCGCCGGATCCGGGAGATCATTCTCCACCAGTCCAAGCGAGCGAACGTCGGACACATCGGTTCCGCGCTTTCCGTCGCGGACCTTCTGGCCGTTCTCTATACAGACGTTCTGCGGATCGCTGACCCGCGGGACCCGGAGCGCGACCGTTTCATCCTGTCGAAGGGACACGCGAGCCTCGCGCTCTACGCGGCTCTTTCGCTCCGGGGCTGGATCTCGAGACAAGTGCTCGACTCGTTCTGTCAGGACGGAAGCATTCTGGGAGTTCACCCGGACCGCGCCGTTCCCGGAGTCGATTTCTCGACCGGCTCCCTCGGCCAGGGGCTCAGCATGGGCGTGGGCGCGGCTCTCGCCGCCCGGCTCGCGGATCGCCCCCACCGCGTCTTCGTGCTCGTGAGCGACGCGGAGTGCAACACCGGGGTGCTTTGGGAGGCGGTCATGTTCGCCGCACACCACCGGCTTTCGAATCTCATCGTCATCGTGGACTCCAACGGCCAGCAGGCGCTCGGTTACACCAAAGACGTGCTGGACATCGCGCCGCTCGCCGAGCGCTGGCGGGCGTTCGGCTGGGACACGCAGGACATCGACGGGCACGACACGGAGGGAATCGCCCGCGCCATCGAGGCGATTTCGAAGGGCCCCGGCGCGCCGCACGTGCTCGTCGCGCGAACCGTCTTCGGCAAAGGCGTCTCCTACATGGAAGGCCAGATCAAGTGGCATTACTGGCCGATGTCGGACGAAGAGTACGCGCGGGCGTTGGCGGAGGTCGAGAGCCGGCCATGAGAAAGGCGTTCGCGACGACGCTCGCCGCGCTCGCGGAGAAGGACGCGCGGATTCTTCTCCTGACCGGCGATCTCGGCTACATGGCTCTCGAGCCGTTCTCGGAGAAATTTCCCCGCCGATTCTTCAACGTCGGTGTCGCCGAGCAGAACATGATCGGTATCGCCACGGGGCTGGCGGAAGCGGGCTTCATCCCCTTCGTTTACTCGATCACGACCTTCGCGACGCTTCGGCCGTACGAGTTCATCCGCAACGGGCCCGTCCTTCACCGACTGCCCGTTCGCGTCGCCGGGGTCGGAGGCGGGTTCGAGTACGGCCACGCGGGTCCGACGCACCACGGTCTGGAGGACGTCGGAGTGATGCGGCTCCAGCCCGGCCTGAGCGTCGTCGCGCCGGCGGACCACGCGCAGGCGAAGACCGCTCTGCTGTCGACGTGGAATCTTCCCGGCCCCGTCTTCTACCGGCTCGGAAAGGACGACAAGTCGGTCGTTCCCGGTCTCGACGGCCGGTTCGACCTCGGGCGCCTCCAGCTCATCCGCGAGGGCAAGGACCTGCTCTGGATCGCCATGGGCAGCGTCGCGACGGAGGCCGCGGCCGCTGCCGATCTTCTCGCGCGCGATGGCGTGTCCTCGACCGTAGCCATCCTCGCGAGCGTCCAACCCGCGCCCGCGGCCGACCTCGAAGCGCTGCTCGCGCGATTTCCGCTGGCGCTGACGGTCGAGGCGCACTACGTCGTGGGCGGCGCCGGCTCTCTCGCAGCCGAAATCATCGCCGAGAAGGGCCTGGGTTGCCGCCTTCTGCGCTGCGGAGTCCGAGGCGCGCCCGAGCCGATCGGCGGAAGCCAGGACTTTCTCCATGGAATGCACGGGCTGTCGAGAGACTCCCTGGTCGCGACGGCGAAGCACGCCTTGCACCTGGCGCGCACGTGAGCGGGAGCCTCGCCTCGATCATCCTCCCCGTACACAACCAGGCCGACCACATCGGCGCGGTCGTCACCGAGTACGTCGACGCCCTCAGACGGACGGAGCAGCCCTACGAGTTGATCCTGGTGCCGAACGGATGCCGCGACCGTTCGGCGGCCGCCTGTCACGAGCTCGCCCAACGCTACCCCGAAGTCCGCGTGATCGCGACCGACCGAAGCGGCTGGGGTCTGGCGGTCAGGCTCGGCCTCGAGAACGCGCGAGGCGAGCTTCTGGGTTACACCAACTCGGCGCGGACGAGCGGGCCCGACCTTCTTCTGCTGCTTCTCTATGCCCGCGTCTATCCGCAGATCGTCGTGAAAGCGAACCGTAAGATTCGGGAGAGCTGGCGCCGACGCCTGGGCTCGCTCGTCTACAACCTCCAGTGCCGCGCGCTCTTCGATCTCTCCAACTGGGACATCAACGGGACCCCCAAGTTCTTCCCGCGCTCGTTCTCGAAGCTGCTCTCGCTCCAGCGGACCGACGATCTCATCGACGCCGAGTTCTCCCTCGTCTGCCGGCAGGAGAGCTATCCGATGCTCGAGGTTCCGATCTTTTCGACGAGACGCCACGGCGGCCGCTCGACCATGAACCTGCGAGCTGCCTTTCGACTCTACTGGGGCGCCTACGAGCTCGCGCGGAAAGCGAGGCGCCCCGCCTCATGAGGCGCGTCCGCCGAAAAGCTCGCGCGGGCATCTGGGCGCGAGCAGACGCCGAATGGCGCCATCCCGCCCAGGCGACCACCCTGTGGCGAGACGTCGGCGCGCCGGATCCCCGGCTTCTCTCCGGCGTGGCGCGAGGCGCCTGGTGGGAGATCCTGGCGCGAACCAAGATCACCCTGCTCGTCACACGGGAATACGAGCATCTGCTGATCGCTTTCTCCGCGAGACGCGGACGGCCCCGCGTCACCTATTGGCCGCTGCCGCACCCCTCCGGGCTGGCCGTCGACCGTGGCCGCCGCTCGTTCCGGGTGGCCAGCACCCGCAACCCAAATCAGATTTACCGCTTCGAGGCCGTGGCGGATCCCGCCGATCGGTCGGGCCGCCGCATTCTGCTCCCCGTCTCTTCGCGTGTGTTTCCCGGAAGCCTGTACCTCCATGATCTCGCGATCATCGGCGGCAAGCTCTACGGCAACGCGGTCGGGCAGAACGCCGTCGTCTCGCTCGACGAAAGAGACGGGTATCGCCGAGTCTGGTGGCCTCGGTCGATCGATTCGCGCTCCGGACCGATCATCGAGAAAAACCATCTCCAGCTGAACTCGATTGCGGCGGGTGCCACTCTGGGTGCCTCCTATTTCTCGGC
>DATDNV010000361.1:0-6941 GCA_036518075.1 Thermoanaerobaculia bacterium | reverse complement strand
CCGCGTTCGTTCTCGCATCGGACAACTGCTATCTCTACCGCAACCTCGTCGAGCACAAGGCGAGCGCGACATTCAGTGCGGAGGATCAGCCCGCCAACATCAAGAATCAGGCGCGCATGATCGAGCTCGCGGGCTCGCCGGATCGAGTCGTCCCTGGCCACGACCCGCTCCAATTCGAGAAATTCCCGAACCAGGGACCCATCGCCCGTATCCGCTAGCCAACCCGGCCGCCGCCCGTCCCGCGGACGCCCTTGCCGCTTACTCGCTTCGCTTGTTCAGGTAGACATCCTATGGTAGAACGTCTACCTGAGCATGGGACGGCGTGAACCCTACCGCGATCGCATCGAGCTCCTTCAGGGAACGCTGGACATGCTGATCCTCCGGACGCTCCAATGGGGTCCTCGCCACGGCCATGGAATCGCTCAGATGCTGCGAGCGAGAACCGAGGACGCCCTTCAAATCGAGCACGGGTCTCTGTATCCGGCGCTCCATCGGTTGGAACGAGAGGGATGGCTGGCATCGGAGTGGAAGAAATCGGAGGCCAACCGCCGCGCCAAGTTCTACCGGCTCACGGCGGCGGGCAAGCGCCAGCTCTCGCGGGAACAGTCGCGCTGGCGGAAGGTCGTGAGAGCGATCGCGCAGGTGATGCGCTCGGCCGAGGAGGCGTGACCGGATGCGATTCTTCCGGCGCCGCCGCGCGAAGGAAGAGGAGCTCGAGGAAGAGATTCGAGCTCATCTCGACCTCGAGACGAAGCGGAGGATCGAAGACGGAGAGAGCCCGGAAAATGCGTCTCGTTCCGCGCGCCGTGACTTCGGCAACGTCGCGCTCGTCCAGGAAGCCACGCGACGCGCCTGGGGATCCGGGTGGATCGATTCGTTGGGTCGGGATCTCCAGTACGCGTTCCGGCTGATGCGGCAGGCGCCCGGGTTCACCCTGGTCGCCGTCCTGACGCTCGCGCTTGGAATCGGCGCGAACACCGCGATCTTCAGCGTCGTGAATGCGGCGATGCTAAAGCCGCTTCCCTTCCCCGAATCGGAACGGCTCGTCCGGCTGTTCGCGGTCCAGAACGGTGTCCACCTCGGCGGTATCTCGCGTCTGGACATGCGAGACCTCGCCGCGGGCTCACAGAGCTTCGAAGGCATGGTCGTCTATGACCGTTGGCGCAAGAACGTCAGCGGCATCGGCGGCTCGAGCGATCCCGAGGAGACCGTCGTCGGTCTGGCCTCCGGGACCTATTTCGAGCTTCTCCGAATCCAGCCGGTCCTGGGCCGTCTCTTCACGCCGGAGGAAAGCGTCTACGGGAAACAGTTCGTGGCCGCGATCGGCGCGAACCTGTGGCGAACCCGCTTTTCGGCCGACCCGCAGATTCTGGGCAAGACCCTTCGGATCAACGGCGAGACATACACGGTCGTCGCCGTCCTTCCCGACGTCGTGCCGAGTTGGATGGATCAGACCAGCGCGCCGATCTCCATCTGGACCCCGTACGTCTTGCCCAACACGTGGACCGAAGGCCAGCGCGCCGCGAGGGACGTGGCCTGCCTCGGCCGTTTGAAACCCGGCGTTTCCTACGAGCATGCGCGCTCCGAGCTCGCGACTCTCGCCGCACGGCTGGCGAGCGAGCATCCGATCGATCGGGGCATCGGTGTCGCGATGGAGCCTCTCGTCGATACGAGAGCCGGTCCCGTGCGTCCGCTGCTGTTCGCGCTTTGCGGCGCGGTCGCGATGGTCCTCCTGATCGCTTGCGCGAATCTCGCGAGCCTTCTTCTCGCCCGCAATTCGGTCCGATCTCGCGAGCTGGCTGTGCGGGTGGCGCTCGGCGCAGGGCGGTGGAGGCTCCTGCGTCAGCTGCTGCTCGAAACGCTGGTGCTCTCCGCCGCCGGCGGCGTCGCGGGACTGGGTCTCGCCCTGGCGGCGATGGCGTTTCTCGCGCGAATCCGAACGGCTCAGAACCTGCCCTATACCGCCGCGTCGAACGCGTTACCGCAGTTTTGGTCGGCCGGACTCGACCTTCGGGTGCTGGCGTTCGCGCTCGGCGTCTCGGCTTTCACGGCGGTTCTGTTCGGCCTGGCGCCCGCCGTGACCAGCACGCGCGTCCCCGTCGTGGAGACACTGAAGGAGGGTGGGCGAAGCGGCGGCGTCGGCGCGGGCCGCCAGCGTTTCCGGCGCATCCTGGTCATCGGCGAAGTCGGCTTGACGCTCATGCTCGTGGTCGGCGCGGCGCTGCTGGTTCAGACCGTCGTCCGGCTCGAGCGCCAGAATCCCGGCTTTCCAGCCGACCACCTGTTGCTGGCGCACGTCTTCATTCCGCCCGCGCGGTATCCGGATCCGGATGCGATCTCTCGATTTTGTGACGCTCTCGGAGAACGGGTCCGCGCCGTGCCCGGCGTCGTCGAGGCCAGTGTCACGACCAGTTATCCGCCGACGTTGCCGTGGAAGCAGGTGTTCACGATTCCGGGATCGCCGGTCTCCCGCGCCGATGACGCCCCGGTCACGCGTTTTGCGGGGGTCGATGCGCGATACATCGCAACGCTGGGCTTGAAGCTCTTCGCCGGCCGCGACTTTGCGGCAACCGATACGTCCACGAGCGTTCCAGTGGCGATCGTCAACGAAGAGTTCGTGCGGCGTTTCTTCCCGAATCAGGATGTTTTGGGGCGCCGGATCCGGCCAGGCCCGCCCGAGGGAGTGGCGCCGATCCCGTTGCAGGACTTCGGATCGCTCTCCCAAGACATCACGATCGTCGGCGTGGTGAGAAATTTCATGAATGACGGCGTGGCGCAGCCGCCGGCGCCGCAGCTCTTCATGCTCTTCCAGCAGGTGCCCGGGCTCAATTTCGGGTTCAAGGACATCGTCGTGCGCACGTCCGTCAATCCCGAGAGCATCGTGCCGGTCGTGGCTCACGAGCTGAAGTCGCTCGATGCGGAAATCCCGCTCGGGGAGATCCGGAGCATGGAGACGCACCTGAACAGCCAGACCGCCGACAGGCGGTTCACCACGCTTCTTCTCGGGGCGTTCGCCGGGCTGGGAATCCTGCTGGCCGTGGTCGGGGCCTACGGAGTGGTCTCGTATCTGGTCTCCCTTAGAACCCAGGAGCTCGGCGTGCGCCTCGCGCTCGGCGCCCGCTCGGCTAATATCCTGTGGCTCGTGCTGCGCTCGGGGCTTTCGATCGGGTTGGCGGGAATCGTCCTCGGTTTTGGCGGCGCTCTCGCCTTGCGCCACTCTCTGGGTTCGCTCCTCTACGGTGTCGGTGAGTCAGACCCGATGACGTTTACCGGAGCGGCCGTCCTCCTTCTGCTCGTCATCGCCGCCGCGAGCGCCGTTCCGGCGGCCCGCGCCGTGCGCATCAATCCCGTCGAAGCCCTGCGCCGCTAGACGGTTCCGCTCGAGCCGCCCATTGGCCCAGCGGTTATAGGCGACAGCGTCCGCGGTCTGCGAGATTCATGGGGACGGAACAGGCCCGATGGGAGTGTGCTTCGGCTCCTTGCCAAAACGCTTACGGGAACGCTCGACGTGCTTTCGGATTTCGATGTCGCGATCCCGGGACGGGGCGCTCGTGACCCAGCCGCGGATCAGGCGTTCCGCGGCGATCGCGACTTCGTCCACCGCGCGATGGAAGAGCTCCTCGTTCGCTTTCGAGGGCTTGTTCGAGCCGCTCAGCTTTCGGACGAACTGGAGAGAGGAGGCGCGAATTTCCTCCGTCGTCGCCGGCGGCGCGAAGTTGGCGAGAGTTCGGATGTTGCGGCACATGCCAAGACTCTAACGCGCGAATCGCTCTGTCAGGAATCGGTTTCTCAGACGGGGACGCGCGTTGGCACAGCCGATTGAGCCGCGGTCGCCTGGATTCCTTTGATGAGCAGCCACAAACCCAGACTGACTTCGTACACTCCCATCGGCCCCATGTAGGCCATGCCGATGACCCGCAAGCTCGGGAACACGAGTATGACCAGTGTTCCGGTCACGAGAAGCATGGAAGAGAAAATCCCCCAGCCGGCCAAGAACCTCGGCACATAGCGGGACCGGAGCAGCAGGTACGCGAAGATCGTGGATCCCAGGCCGAGGAGGATGAAACCCACGTTCATCCCGAGTCCCTGGGCGCTCAATGCGAGAGCGACCAGCGACTGCTGCTGGCCTAGATCGAGCCCCTTCAGAGAATCCGCTCCGCTGAGCAGGCGGAGCACGACGAGGGAATTCACCGTCGCCACACAGAGAACGGCGGTCTCGGCGAGCCGAAAAAGCAGAGCGAGAAGAGCGAGGTTGCCGTTGACGGGTCGCACCATGAGGTAAAACGCCCAGACCAACACCAGCACGCCGGCATAGACGAACAGGTCGCCCGCGATGGATAAGCGAAACAGCTGCTCGTGCTGAATGATGTTCTGAGCGGTCTTCGCGGCTTCGCCCGGGACGATCAGGCGGTCGCGCACGAAAGATTGCCCGAAGATGGCCACCGCCATTTGAATCAAGTACAGGAAGCCGACGATCTTGGCTGCGGTCCGTTGTTCGGCCTCGATCGCTGCGCCTGTCTGCCCTGACTCTTCCAAACCGTCGCGAAAGAGATGTGCGCTCATCAGACGCCTCCTTGGCACGTTGGCACAGGTCCGTCGCAGCAAGAGCGACGGCTACTCGTACCTCAGCGCCAGCGTCGGCGCGATTCGGGACGCCTTGCGCGCCGGCACGTAGGCCGCGATCATCGTCACCAGGACCATCAGCGGCACGACGGTGAGATAGACGACCAGGTCGACTCCGCCGGCGTTGAAGAGCATGGAATTGAGAAACCGCTCGAGGCCAAAGCCCATCACCAGGCCGATCGCTGTTCCGATGCCGACGAGCACGAGTCCCTTTCCCATCACCATGCGCAGCACGTCGATAGGCGCCGCGCCGATCGCCATCCGGATACCGATCTCCCGTGTTCGGCGGCTCACATTGAACGCGACGAGCCCGTACAAGCCGGCGATCGCGAGAAGCAAGGCAACCGCGCCCAGAGTCGCGACGAGCCCGGTGCCGACGGCCGGTCCCTCGACCGCTGCGTAGCGGTAGAGGTCGTCGTAGGTTCTCAATTCCAAAACCGGCATGTTCGCGTCGAGCATCCGGACGACGTCCTTGACCGGATTGACCAAGGGCATGGGATCGCCGCTCGACTTGACGAGCAGGATCATCCGTGCGGCCGGACGCTGGGCAAGCGGCAGATACACGAAATCGGCCGCCTTCGAAAAGCTGTCCTTGTACTTGATGTTCTGGGCGATGCCGACGATCTCGACCCGCGCGCCGGTGCCGTTGTCGAGCCGAAACCGCTTACCCACGGCGTCCGCGTTCGGCCAATAATGTTTGGCGAATTGCTCGTTGACGACAGCGACACGCGGAGCGTTCGAAGTGTCGGACGGGAGGAAACCGCGGCCGCGCAAGATGGGTATTCCCATGGTCTCGAAGAACCCCGGGTCGATCGTGTCGGTCATCGAGCTGAAACTGTCGCGATCATGCGGCATCGGAAACCCCTCCGGGACGAACACGACGCGATCGAAGTCGTCGATGCTGAGCGGAGGGTTCTGAGTGAGGCCCACGCTCTGGACTCCGAAGAGATCGCGGGTCCGGTCGGCCAATCGCTTGTAGAACTGCTGCGTTTGCTCCGCGCTGTACTGCACCAGGCGCGGATCGAAACGCACCATCAGCACGTGATCCTTCGCGTCCCTGGCGAAATCGACGCCTTCGAGGAGGCTGTTGTGGAACCCGCGAGCCATCAGGAACGAGGCCGCGAGCAGCATCAGCGACATGGCGATCTGCGCCACGACGAGCGCATTACGGCCCCAGAGGCTCCGGCGACCGGGCTCGTCGATGTCGGCCGACTTGAGTCCCTTGACGAGATCGGTTCGCGTGCTCTGGAGGGCGGGCGCGAGGCCGCAGAAGATCGCGCTCAGGACGGAGAGGCCGAGGCTGGCCAGCAGCATGCGTGTGTCCATTCGGAAGGGCATCTGGAGCGGCAAGTCGGACGGAATCTGAAATCGGCTCAGAAGCTTCAAGGCGGCGACACCGACGGCGAGCCCGCCCAGGCCGCCCAGGAGCGCCAGCAGCAGACTCTCCGTCAGGAGAAGCCGGATCAGCCGGAATCGCCCGGCGCCGATCGCCAGCCGCACGGCGATCTCGCGCGTCCGTGACCGCGCGCGGGCCAGGAGGAGCCCGGCGGCGTTGGTGCACGCCACGAGCAGCACCGCGAACGCAAGGACCGAGAAGACCACGCTGAACTTCCAGTTGACGTCGTTGTCCTGCGTCCGCATCTCGAACTGCGTGCGAACCTTCGCGCCGCGGTCGCGGTTCCACTTCGGGAATTCGCGCTCGAGGCTTTTCGCGAGGACAGCGAGCTCGTTCTGCGCCTGGCGTCGCGACGCGCCCGGTTGGAGACGGGCTTTCACGATCAACTCCCGATCGTCCCGGTCCTCGAAAAAGTTCTTCTGAGAATCGGTCGAGAACGTGCGCGCCATGGCCAGCGGCACGTAGAAGTCGGGGCGCAGGAAGATGAACATCCCGGGAAACGAGTCCGGCGCGACGCCGATGACCGTGAAGTCTTTGCCGTTGAGCCGGATGGTCCGGCCGATCACGGAAGGGTCGCCGGCGAATTCCGACTTCCAGAAACCAGGACCCAGCACCACCACGGCGTCGCGGCCGGGCACCGCGTCTTCGTCATCCCGAAAACCGCGGCCCAGCTGCGGCTCGACGCCGAGCACCCGAAAATAGTTGCCCGAGACGATCAGCCCGCCTCGGACTCGCGGCGTCTCTCCCGATTGGGCGCTGAAACCAACAGAGAGCACGATCGTGTTGGCGACCACGCCCGCGTAGCTCTTCGTCTTGTCGCGAATGTCCAGGTACTCGCGGTACGAGAAATTCTCGAAGTTGTTGTCCCGCGAAGTGCTGACGAGGCTGACGATCTCGCGAGGTCGCGATACCGGGTACGGGC
>DATDNV010000360.1:0-10542 GCA_036518075.1 Thermoanaerobaculia bacterium | reverse complement strand
CCTCGTCGGCCGCCAGACCGCCGCTCAACAAGACCACGCGCTCCGCGCCAATCGACTGGAGGAGCCGCGCGAAGCGCCCGGCCATGCTCTCGTGGATCCCTCTCAGGATGTCGCGAGTCGCGATCCCCCGCGAGACCATGTTGATCACGTCCGTCTCCGCGAGAACCGCGCAGATGGAGCTGACGGGCTCGGGCTTCGAGGACGCGAGCGAGAGGGACCCGATCTCGGACTGCGAAACGCCGAGATACCGCGCGATGTTCTCGAGGAACTGACCCGAGCCGGATGCGCACTGGCTCGTCATCTTGTACGCGGTGACGCGTCCCCGCGGGTCCATCGCGACCGCGCGGGCATGCAGGGCGCCGACGTCGAGTACCGCGCGCGCCTCCGGCTCCAGGTAGAGCGCCCCGCGCGCGTGTGTCGTCATGCCGTAGAAGTGGCCGGTCGCGAGAGGATTCTCCTCTCCCTCGCCGGTCGTCGCGATGTAATCGATCGAGGAGACTCCCGCCGCGGATGCGGCTTCCAGGAATGTCTCGTCGACGACCGCGGAGATCGGGCGGCGCCGAATCCGCGCGGCCGCCTGCGACAGAATCGCCTCGCTCGATCCCTCGATGCGCATCACGACGACCTTGACCGCGCTCGTGCCGACGTCGATTCCCGCCGTGACGCTCATGCGGCCGACCTCAAAGCGAAGAGAGCCGCGCCCAGCGCTCCGGTGTAGATGCTGTCGGGCGAGATGTTGACCTGCCGCTCGCCGTAGTTCTCCGCGACCAGCGCCTGGAGCGCGCGGACCGCGGCGGCGTTGCGCGCGACGCCACCCGTGAACGTGAACTCGTCCTCGACGCCGCCCGAGCGCGCGAGAAGGCTCATCGCCCGCAGGATCACCGCGCGATGGAGGCCTGCGAGGATGTCCTCACGCTTTTCTCCCAGCGAGAGACGCTCACGCAATTCCGCGCCGGCGAAGACGGTGCAGGTCGAAGTGATACGGGCCGGGCGGCGACTCGCGAGGGCGAGCGGCGCGAGCTCGTGTAGCCCCATGTTCATCTCGTCGGCGATGTAGCCGAGGTATCTCCCGCAGCCCGCGGCGCAGCGGTCGTTCATCTGGAAGCTGGTCACGATCCCCTGCGCGTCGACCTGGATCGCTTTCGTATCCTGTCCCCCGATGTCGAGCACGGTGCGCGTCGCGGGAAAGAGCGCATGGGCGCCCAGGCCGTGGCACAGAATCTCGGATCGAATCTGTTCTTTGGGGAAAGGAAGGCGCGCCCGGCCATAGCCCGTGCCGACGCTCGCGGCGACCGTCAGCGGCGCATCGACCGCCCTCTCGACGCAGGCGCGGACCGGTCCCAAGTCTCCGATCCGCCCGAGCGCCTTGCCGATGTGTTCGCGGAAGCCGAGCTCCAGCGGCTCATTTTCGACCTTCACGATGCATTTGTCGTAAAGGCCGGCCAAGAGATCGAAGGGGATCTCCGGCGGATCGGCCATCTCCTCGGCGGCTCGCGCGAAAGCGGAGCCGGCGGCATCGCGGAAGAAGTCGGAACGCTCCTCGGGGGCGGGATTGAGAAATCGCGCCTCCTCCTCCCCCACGAGCCTCTCGAAAATGGACTCGAGCACGCGCACCGCGGCATCGCGGCGCGAAGGCTCGGCGAGCTGCTCCGCCTCCTCCTCCGTCCGAGCCTTCAAGCGCCCGAGTTGCGTGAGTGTCTGCTCGAGGCGAAAGGCCCGCAGCAGGCGCGCCAGCGCCGCCTCGCCGGCCAGCCGCTCCACCTCCCGCCGCAGCATGGCGAATCGGGCGGAGATGAACGCCTCGGTTTTCGCGAGCTCGGCGGCGAGGTCGTAATTAGAGCGCGAGTTGGTGATGCCGCGGCCGAGCATTTCTCCCCGCTCGTCCAGGACGACCGCCTTCGTCGTCGTCGAGCCCAGATCGATGCCGACGACGCAGTTCATGAAGGAGCCCCGCTCGCGCGGCGCGCGTCGAGCATCTGAAAGTAACTTTCGAGCCGGTTCTTCAGGTTGGCCGCGGAGAAATATCGCGCGTCGACCAGGTCCGACTCGATGAACGCGCCGGGGATTCCCGTTCTCTTCTCGACCTCCCGCAGGATCATGAGCTGGCCAGCCGAAAACGAATTGCAGGACTTGACCGAGTGGACCAGAAAACCGTCCGCTCCGTAATCCCGGATGTAGTTTTCGAGCATCCCGACCCGGGCGGGAAGGCTCAGGTTCGTGTAGCAGCCGCTGCAGTAGTCCGCCATGGTCCCCAGAGGATCAGAAGCATCGTGCCGGAAGCCGAAGTCGTAGGTGCCGCCGACCTTCGAGTAGGTCGATGCGACCACGACCGCGGCCTCGTCGGAGAACATCCGCCAGAACTCGCGAAAGTGGGTCCAGTTGGGAGGTCCCTCGACGACTAACCGGTACTTCTGCCGATCGAGCGGGCCAGAGGGGGTCATCGGACCGGCGCGCCGCGCCGCGCGGTCTTCGACTTCCTGGCGGAGAGCGCGGTAATAGGCGGCTCCCTCCGGGGTGCCCCGGAACGCGGAGAAGATCGGACCCACGTAATAGACCGCTCCGAAGTAGGCGTCGATCGGGCTCGGGGTCTTACGCGCGGACTGGAGGACCGCGACGAGATCGTTTTCGGCGGCGGCGCTTCGCGCGAGATTCTCGCGGAGCCGGTCCTCGTCGTAGGAGCGGCCAGTCACGCGCGCCAAGGCCGGGATCAGCTCCTCGCGAATCTGACGGATCACGTAAGCGCGCTGCTCGGCAGTCTGACGCCCGTCACCCTGGTAGGGCACGTGCAGGAAAACGGTCGGGCATCCGTACTCCTCGCGCAGAAGCTCGAACCACTTCATGAAGGTGAAGCAGCCTGTATACGACAGAAGGAGCAGGTCGGGCTTGGGCAGACGCGTTCCCGTTGGCCCCACGTTTCCGGCCTTCAGCATCCCGACGTCGCACTTGACATAAGAGCAGACGTCTTCGGAGTGTCCCGCCCGCTCGGCCGCCGCGATGTAGCCCTGGCTCTTGCCGCGCATCGCCGACTGCAATGCGTTGATCTCCGGCAAAACCGGCAAGGCGCCGAAAGAGCGGATCAGTTCGGTCAGGTTTCCCGGCACGAAGGTGTAGACGACCGGCTCGCCTGTTTCCGGCGCGCTCTCGAGGCGGCGGTAATGTTCGCCCAGCATCTCCTTCTGGAGCTGCATGGAGCGGTCTTTCGACGAACCGTCGTCCGGACTCACGCGCGGCTTTTGTGGATCAGCGCTCGCCATCAGGCGCCTCCCCAGAGCTTGATCGAGTCGGCAAACGTTCCCGTCTGTTCTCGGAACTGCTGGAACTGGCTGGTGTTTTCGGCGAACTTGAACGCCATGCAGGGAATGCCCGCCGCGCGGGCTCCCGCTTCCAGCAGCGGGCGGTCGAGAAGCGCGGGGTCGCAGAAGCTCGCCGAGGCGAAGAGCACTCCGTCCGCTTTGGCGGCCGCGACGCGCTCCGTGATCGAGCGGCGTTTGCCTTCGGAATCAGGCTCGTAGATCGTCGAGGTTTTGACTGTGCTTCCGGCGAAGGCCCGAGCCAGATTCTCGACCGGATCTCCCTGCGTGGACACGTCCGATGTGAGCAGACGGTTCCCGATCAGGAAGTCGTCGTCGACGATGAAGCATCCGGATCGCTCGATCGTCTTGATCAGTCCCAGAGGCGGTTGCTCGCAGAACGCCCCAACCACGATGACGCGCGACTTGTCGCGGACCCGTCCGGCGTCGCGCTCGATCTCGGCCAGGTAGCCGAGAGCCTTGTCGAGAAAGACTTCCACCGGCACCGTCTCTCCGGCGCGCACGAGGACGTACAGCTCCTCGGTGGGCACTCGCCAGGGAGTCTCGCGACGCGCCCGGTAGAGATCTCGGATCACCGAACGGGCCCGGTTGTAGGTCGCGATCGCGTCGCGGAAGCTCTCCGCGGTCGCCGGCCTTCCGGAAACTTCTTCGAGATCCGCCAGAAGCGCCGCGAGCTCCTGTTTCCAGAACTGCGCGCGGATCTCCGGGTCGCTCCCCTGGGGAAGGTCGAGGTAGCGCACGTAGATTTCGGGATAGAGAAGCTGCCAGACACCCGAGAGGTTGCGAATGACGTCGCATGTCGAAGGAAAGAGGACCGCCGACAAGAACGAGAGGCGGCGGGACTGCGCGAGCTCGATCACCGAGCGCGGGAGATGGCAGATGTAGGACTGGTAGAAGGCGTCTCCCTTGATGATCTCAAGGTTCTCGCCGCCGCCGTGGATTCCGACCGGGAGCATCCCGGCTGCGCGAATCAGTTCCCGCGGCGCGTAGACCGGGAGATAACCGGCCGCTTTCCGACCCGGGTGATCCGCCAGCCACGTCCGAGCGGCGGTGAAGTCGATGTCTTCGTAGACCTCGAAGGCCCAGTCGAGAATCTCCTTGCGCGTCACTGGTTCGTCCAGACGGGTGTCCGACGCTCGAGAAAGGCCGAGAGCCCTTCGACCGGGTCGCGGTGAGACATCAAGTCCGCGAGGTACAGCTTCTCCAGGACACCGATGTCGTTCTCCAGGCTTCGGACGAGCGGCCGCCGTGAGGCTCTCCAGGCCGCGCGCAAGGCGACGGCCGACCGGGGCCGGAGATGGAGGCCGAACCATTCCTGAAGCACCGACTCGGCGTCCGGTGCACACACGTCCGCGACGCCGCAGCGCGCCGCTTCCTCGCCGTTCAAAGACTCTCCGGTCAGGATCATCTGCGTCGATCGGGCGCCCGTCATGCGCCACGGGAGCACGACCGCCGCGATGGGCGGAAAGACCCCGAGCTTGATCTCGGGAACGCCGAACCGCGCCGAGGGCTCGCACACGACGCGGCCGCACCAGAGCGCGAGCTCCAACCCGCCGCCCAAACATTGGCCGCGCACCAGGGCCGCCGTGGGAATCGAGAGCCGTTCCAGATCGCCGTAGAGGCCATGAAACTCACCCAGGAGGCTCGCTACCTTGCCGGGCATGTGCTCTTCGACCGACGCGCCGAAGCTGAAGTTTTCGCCTGCGCCCTCGAAGACCAGCAGCTTGAGCGCGCCCGGAGACACCACCGACGCCTCGATCTGGCGGCGGATCGCACCGATCATCTCGGAATCGAGGACGTTGGCTCTGGGACGGTCGAGCACGATCCGGAGGAGCTCTCCCGAATGCTCGGTGGTGCAGCGGATGGGCGCGGCCATAGAAGAGCCTCCTTGTCCCTGAGGGCCTAATCAGGCGTCAAAACCAGCCGGCGGCTCGCACGGTGCGCTCGGACATCCTCCAAGGCCGCTTGCGCGCGCGACAGCGGCACGAGCTCGGTGTTGCCGACGACGTCGATTTTCCCGGCCATTACCATTTCGAGAATCTCGGGATAGAGGCGCGGAGCGCAGCCCCAGTTGCCAAGCGCTCGCGCGTCGAAGGCCATCAGGTTCGCGAGCCGCACTTCGACCGATTCCAGCGTGAATCCCACGACGCAGAGCGTCGCTCCCGGCACCAAGAGCGACCATGCCGTCTTCTCTCCCGCTGCCGTGCCGGAACACTCGAAGATCGTCCAGCCCGTATCGGCCGCTCCGGCGGACCGCGCGATCTCGGCCACGCGGGCCTTCAACTCTTTGGCCACCAGACCTCGGGGGTCCAATGCGCGGCCGACCTTGGATTGCCCCGCGGACTCGAGCCGCCGCGCATCGACGTCCAGTCCCACGACGAACGCGCCCTTCGCGGCGGCGATCTGCGCCGCGTAGCCGCCGACACCTCCCAGCCCGACGACGATGGCGAGACTCCCGGAGGCCACTTCCGCGCGCGCCACCGCTTGATAAGCGGTCGAGACCGCGTCCGCGACGACGGCTAAGTGCCGCAGTGTCAGACCCGGCGTCGATCCGAGCGGCGCGTCGGGATTTTCATCGGCTCCCGGGACGGGGCAGAGGTCGCGCCCGGGCAGGATCGCGTGCGTCGCGAATCCGCCGTCGCAGTCGTTGCCCGGCATCAATTGCCGCCGGCAAATCGTCCCGCGCCCCGAGCGGCAGAGCGCGCACTCGCCGCACGGCAGGACGGCGGGCACGACGACGGCCCGGCCGAGAAGCCGAGTTTGATTGGCACCGGTCTCCTCGACGATGCCGCTGATTTCGTGGCCGAGAATGAGCGGAGGCGGCCGCCGCGTCCGGACGCCTTCGAAAAGAAATCCGACGTCGGTGTGGCACACGCCGCAGCCAGCGACTCTGACCAGAACCTCGTCGGGCTGCAGCCGCCGGAGCTCTCGTTCGGCCCGGTGGAGCGACTGATCGCTCGCTTCGAACTCCCATCCGGAGAAACGCTGGGACAAGGCCGCAGGGTAGGTCACGCGATCCCCATCGCCTGCCCTCCATCCACAGCCAGAGCCTGGCCGGTGATGTGCGAGGCGGCCGGGCTCGCGAAGAAGCCGACGGCGGCGGCGACGTCCTCGGGACGCCCGATGCGGCCGAGCAGCGTCTCGCCGAGCGCCTTCACGCGGATCCGCGCGGGAAGGCCCGCGGTCATCGGCGTCGTCGTGAATCCCGGCTCGACGACGTTGACGGTGACGCCGCTCGAGGCGAGCTCGCGGGCCGCCGAACGCGCGAGACCCAGGAGCCCCGCTTTGGCAGCGCAGTAATTGGCCTGCCCGAATTTTCCCCGCCGGCCGTTGATCGAGGAGATGATCACGACGCGGCCCGCGCGACGGCGCCGCATCAAGGGAACGGCCGCGCGCAAAACGTGGGCCGCGCCCGAAAGATCCACGTCCACGACGCGTGACCAGGCCTCGTCGCTCATCTTCCAGAGCACCGCGTCCCGGCAGACGCCCGCGGCGAGCACGAGTATGTCCAGGCGGCGCCGCTGCCGGTCCAGATCCAGGAGCGCGCCGCGAACCGCGGCCGGATCGGTGACGTCGACCGCGTAGAGATTCGCCCCGCCGAATCGTCGGGCGAGACGGCGGAGCCGCCGCACGTCGGTATCGAGGATCGACACCCTCGCTCCGCGGCGCGAAAGCTCTCGGGCGCAAGCCAACCCGATACCGCTTGCTCCTCCGGTCACCAGCGCGACGCGCCCCGCGAGATCCCGCGGTGAAGCCATTACGCCAAAGCCGGCGCCTTCAACGCGGCGCCGCAGGCGCCGCAGTGGGCGAATCCCGCAGGCAGTCCGGCGGCGCCGCAGGACGGGCAGGACGCCACGTGCGCGCCCCACGGCGTTTCAGGACTGCCCCCCGGCTCGACCGACCGGCGGCGCACGGCCTCGAAATCTACCGGCCGCTTCTGTCGGAACGCGTTCATTCCTTCGAAGGGTTCGTAATCGGTGTAGTGGAGAGCGAGCCAGTCCTGGGCGTGCCGGACCGTGAGCGACCAGGAGAGATCCTTCCAGAAGTTCGCCTGCTGCTTGGTGTAGCGCAGGCATTCGGGGAAGGTCGCGAGGAGTTCCTTGGTAAGGCAGCCGACCTCTTCGTCGAGACGAGACAAGTCGATCGCGTAGCCGTCCTGTCCCTGCTGCGCTTTGTGAATCTCCTCGGGCGACGCGCGCTCGATGAACTCGCCGTGGCGACGGACCGAAGGAGCGACGCGGTTGACCATGCCCCACTCCTGCGCCAGGCGCGCGGGAATCTGGCGGTTCGTGAAGAGCATTTCCCGGGCCCGCTTGTCGCCGACCGTGATCGGAAGCCATTGCGTGGCTCCGCCGCACGCGACCGAGCCCACGCGCACGCCGACCTGGCCCAGATACGCGTGATCGGCCATGACCGCGAGGTCGCAGGCCAGGACGGTTTCGTTGCCTCCGCCGACCGCGACTCCGTTGATCCGCGCGATGACGGGCTTGCCCGTCGAGAGGATGGCGTCGATGTACGCGCGAAAGAGCGCCATGTATTTCCAGTAGTCGCGCGGCGCCGCGACATAGGTCTCCGCGTACTCTTTGACGTCGCCCCCGGTGCAAAATGCCCGATCCCCCGCTCCGGAAAGAACGATCGCTCCGACCGAGTCGTCAAACGTCGCGTCCCGAAGCGCGCTCGCCAACTCTTCCAGGCAGGCCGTCGAGTAGGCGTTGTAGCGGGCCGGGCGGTTGATCGTGATGCGCGCGACTCCGCCGCTCTTCTCGTACAGAATCTCTCGGAAGCAGAAGGCCAAGGGGTCCTTCGACGCAAAAACACGCATCATCTCTCCCGGACGGGCCGCGCAGAGCGCGGACGGTGACCGGCCTCCTTCTTGAAAGATTCCGTCAGAGTCGGGGCCGGCGAATGATGGGTTTGCATCAGGCCTCAGGGCCTCCGGGCCGAAAAGATATCGGCGGTCGGACCGCCCGGCCCGGCTGGAGGTGCCATGTCATGAAGGTCTTTCCGAGCCAGAGGTTCGCCCTGACGGCTCTGGCCGTCCTGCTGGGGCTCTTCGTTCCGACCCTTGCCGCAGCGCATTGCGACACCATGGATGGCCCGGTGGTCGCGTCCGCCAAGATCGCTTTCGAGAAGGGAGATGTCACGCCGGTCTTGAAATGGGTTCGCCCGGAAGACGAGAAGGAGATCCGCGCCGCCTTTGCGCGGGCAATGGCGGCCCGCGCCGGCAGTAAAGAGGCGCGCGAACTCGCCGATACGTGGTTCTTCGAAGCCCTCGTGCGCGTCCACCGAGCCGGGGAAGGGGCGCCGTACACGGGCCTGGAGCCCGCGGGAACTCCGATCGAGCCCTCGATCACGCTTGCCGACCAAGCTCTGGCCGCGGGCGATCCCGCAGATCTGATCCGGGCGGTGGGGGGCAAGGTCGCCGACGGTATTCGCGAGCGTTTCGTGAAGGCCGCCGAAGCCAAGAAGCATGCCGAGGAGAGCGTCGCGAAAGGGCGCGCCTTCGTCGCCGCCTATGTGGAGCTGACGCACTACGTCGAGCGACTCCACGCCGACGCGACCTCGGCCGCGGCCCCCCACGTCCACGGCGAGTCGGAAGGGACGCCGGCGCACAAGAACTGACGGCGGCAGGAGCGACCACCATCGACCCGTCAGCTTCCGAGCGGCTCTCGCCCTGGTAGAGGGCGGGTGCGCTCTGGCGCTCGTGGGCGGCTTGAGCGCGTTCTGATGGATTAGAGATCGCGGCGCTCCAGAGCATGGCGCGCGGCGTACAGCGGCACCGCGACCCATGCCGTGAGCGCGGCCGCAGAGAATAGGACGGCGCCGGCCGCTCCGCCGAGAAAGCGGCTCCAGGCCTCTCCCGCCGCCCCCAAGATGTGCGGAGTACCGGCGACGGAGAGCGTCAGGACGCGGACGAGATCGGAAGGGTTTCCAAAGACCGAGCCGAAGAGGATGCGCGCCCCGACGCGACCCGGGGCCCAGCCGGCCACTCCGAGCGCGACCCCGTCGTAGAGGAGCGCGAAAAGAAACCAGATGAACGCGGCAAGCCCCAGGGCGCTGGCGCGCTTGCCCACGGCCGCGACGAGAGCCGCCGCGATCGAGAGAAAGACCGCTCCCAGAACCACGCAGGCCGCGACGAGAAGGCAGAACCGCTCGGCGCCGGCGAAGCCGACGCAAGCTGCGAGAAACGCGCCTCCGGAAAAGAGGCCGACACCGAGAGCCGCCGTCAACGCCGCGACTTGTCCCAACCACTTTCCGATCAGGACCTCCCGGCGCGAGACCGGCTGGGCAAAGAGAAACGCGCCGCTTCCCGGCTCTCCCGCATGACCCGAAACTCCGAGCAGCAGCGCCGCCAGCGGCACGAGCAGGAGCACGATCGGAATGAGCGCGACAGTCGTTGCCGCAAAACCCTCCGGGGCGGAGAGCTCCTGGACCGCGCCCGCCGACCAGGCGACGACGATCGAGATCAACGCGAACGCCAGAGCGAAGAACCGCACCCACCGCTGGCGCGTGGCCACCGAGAATTCCAGTCGCGCGATGATGGCGATCGAGCTCATGCGCCGTTATTGCCCGCCGGGTTCGGGCGGCCCCCGGTCGGCGGGCGCGTCTCCTGCTCGATCTCCTGCCAGCTTCTGGCGCGCGTGTCGCGATCACGCGCGCGAGCCTTCTCGGGCGAGGAAAAGGCCAGGATCCCGTAACCCATGGGCGTCCGTGCGTCCGCCGCCTTGGCGTAGAACGCATCGCTCGCCTTTCTCCAGGCGGTGGCGCCGTCGACGCGCACCCAGATCTGAAAGGGACGATCCGCGGCGACCCGCGCGGAGGCGAGGCAGCCCAGATCGTCATAGAAGAGCGGATCGGAGTCGGCGAACACGGCTTCGGCGGCGCTCGCCGCGTCGGAGATCAGCATGCCGCAACGCGCGCAGTTGACCCGGTCCAGCGGAATCGCCTGCGGTCGCAGCCCTCCCCGGCCACATGCCGACACGAAAAGGACGGCAAGAAGCGCCGCTGCCCTCCGACACCGCCCGGCGACGCTCATTGCCGACACCGGCTCCAGGGTCCCCGGACGACGCGGTTGCCGGCGGCAACGGCGTCCCGCCGGGTCTCCGCCTGGCTCTCGAGACGCCCGTCACGCAGGACTTCGACGCGCGTCGCCAGAGATTCGACATCCGCCGCGACGTGAGTCGTGAAGAGGACCCCGCGGCCGTCCCTGGCCAGCTGCCGCGCGCGTCGA
>DATDNV010000359.1:0-13040 GCA_036518075.1 Thermoanaerobaculia bacterium | reverse complement strand
GTGCATGTCGGACTCCCGCGCCGCCAGAAGGGCACCCGCGCCGGTGGTTCTTGCCTGCCGCGCAGCGCGATCGCCCGCGACCCAGGAGAGGTCCTGGCGTGTCGCCCGGTCGAGAGGCTGGACGCCCCTCAGGCGCAGGCTCGGGTCGCCGCTCACCCGGCCTCCGACCGCCCGCGCGACCTGTTCCAGGGTGAAGAACGATCCCGCGGATGCCGGACGGACGGAACGCCCGCGCGTCCGCGCTCCCTTCCTCATTTTCACCGAGACGGCATACTACTAGCAGGCTCCCGAAAAAGGATGCGCGTTTTCCCGGCCGAGCGCTCCCTCCGGGCCTGTCCGGCTACTGCTTCTTGGCCGGCGCCGGAGTGGGCTTGACGGCCGGAGCCCCGGCCGGCTTCGCCTGGGCCTTCGTCGCGTCGGATCCCGCCTTGCTCTGAGGCAGCGCGACCGTCGTGTTGATTCGCTTCAAGACGTCGTCGGTCAGATCCACCATCTCGTCGGCGTAGATGATCCCGGCTCGTGCGTCGAGCACCAGTGAGTAGTGCTTCTCCTTGAAGTAATCCTTGACGATCGGACCGATGCGGTTCTCGAGCGCTCCCATCTCCTTACGCTCGGCTTCCTGGAGATCGCGCTGGGCGTCCTCCTGCATCCGCTTCCAGGCCTTCTGCTTGTCGTCCGCCTGTTTCTCCAGCGCTTCGCGCTTGTCCGGCGGCATGGACTGTCCCTGATCGTTGAGCTTCTGAACGAGGTCGCGCGCCTCTTTCTCGACCTTGTCGAGCTCTTCCTTCTTCTGGTCGGACAGCTTCTTGAGCCGCCCGTAGGCCTCTTTTCCGGGAGCCGACTCGAGGGCCAGACGCTGAGAGTTGATGACCCCGATACCCGCGGAAGCCTGAGGCGCCGCCGCGCTGCTCGCTGCGGACGCGGGCGCCTGGGCGACGGCCACTGCGGCAGCGCCGGCCGTCAGGAGCGAGAGCACAATGCGTTTCATTCCAACTCCTTGTTTGAGAACGGGGAATACTAGCAAAACTCAGCGCGGGACAACAGGATCAAACGCGGCTGAATTCCGGGCGGCGCGCCGGGCTCTTTTAGAACGTCCGGCCGATCGAAAAGTCGAATCCCGACTTTCGGTCCTTCAGGTTGTTGATCGGGAACCCGAACTGGTCGATCGGCGTGATCGGATGGAGATTCCACGAGTAAATGAACCGGAGAGGGGCCTGGAAGATGGGCAGGAAGATGCGCATCTCGACTCCGACGTCGGAGCGCACGTGCGAGAGGTCCCACTTCTGGGTGTCGAAATAGGTGTTGCCCACGTCCACGAAGGTCAGCACTTTGGCCGGCCCGACGGTCAGGAACGTGTACTCGACATTGACGACGAAGTATTTGTTCCCGCCCTGGATGCGGCCCGAAGAGTCGGTGAAGACCCGGTTGTCCTTGTCGAGAGGCAGGACGGAGCCAGCCCGGAAGCCGCGCAGACTCTGCTCGCCGCCGAGCTGAAAACGCTCGAAGATCGGAATCTCCTGGTTTCCAAACGGATTGATCCACCCGATTTCGCCGTTGATCGCCAGGAACGTGTGGCGGGGAAAGCGGAGCGGGAAATACCGCGTGCCCCCGATCAACGGCTTGACGAAATCGGTGTTTCCTCCCAGCCACGTCGCCGCCAGCTGAAGGCTCCCGAAGAGCCGGGAGCCGTTGTTCGGATCGAACGGGTCATTCCGAGTGTCCAGCCGGTACCCCGGCGTGATCGAGGTCGTGGTTCCGATGACCTCGGTAAATTTGTCGGGTGGAATCGGTTGACCGGGCGGGACGGCCGCGCCCTGAACGGGAAAATTCGCGTGAACGTCCTCGTACTGGTACATCGCCGACCAGCTCGAAAAGATGTCGATGCCTTTTCCGAAGACGAGGCTTCCGCCCTTACGGCTTTCGTCGATGTTGAGATAGTCGACTTTCCGATTGAAGAGCGACGCCCCGATGCTCTGGTTCTTGTCCATGAACCAGGGAACGGTGTACGAGAGGTCGTAGTAGCTCGAGACCTTTCCGATCTGCGCCGCGATGCCCAGGATTTCGCCGCGGCCCAGAAAGTTCCGCGTCTGGAAGTTGAACTGGCCGAATACGCCGTCCAGAGCCGAGTAACCCGCGCCGAACTGGATCTCGTTGCGCGAGGTCTCGGTCCCTTTGATGGTCATGTCGATCTTCTTCTCATCCTTGCGGACGCCGAAGTCGGGCTCCTCCGCGATCTTGAAATAGCCGAGCTGCTGCATCTTCTGGAGGCTCTTCTTGACCGCCTCCATGTCGAGCACGTCCCCCTCGTTCAACGCGAACTCGCGGCGGATGACCTTGTCCCGCGTCGACGTGTTGCCCGTCACCTCCAGGCGTCCCAGATAGAACTTGTCCCCCTCGAAGATGTGGAGCTCGATATCCACGCGGTGGTTGGCGACCTCCTTCATCGAGGGATCGGCGTACCAGTAGATGAACCCGCGGGACTTGTACATCGTCTCGATGTGGGAGAGAGCCTCGATGAGATAGTCGCGGTTCAACACGGAGCCCGCGGGCAGGTCCCGGAATTCCTTCAGCATCCGCTGCTTCGGAACGACCATCGTCTGATCTTCGTCGGGCTGCCCGGACTGGTTGACCTTCGCGATCGAGATGGTGCCGGTGAAGAACTGGTCTCCCTCGACGATGGGAATCGTGATGTTCACGCGCTTCTTCTGCTTCGCTTGAGCCGCCTTGGGGTTCTTGACGAAGACGTCGAGGACCGGATCCTTGATCACGACGTTCTTGTACCCTTTGGATTGATAGAGCCCACGGAGGTTTTCGACGTCGGCGTCGTAGTTCGCCTGCGCGTAGGTCGTGCTCTCTTCCGAGAGAAACCGCCACCAGGTATTGGTCTTCGTCTTCTTCATCGCGTTGCGCAGCGTCTGCTGCGAGAACACCTTGTTTCCTTGAAACTTGATCGAGGCGATCTTGATCTTGTCGCCTTCGTCGATGTTGAAGATGATCTTCTTCTCCGTCTTCGATACGTCCTCGATCTTGAAGTCGACGGTCGCGCTGCGGTACCCGTTCTCGGTGTAGTAGTCCGCGATGGCGGACCGGGCCTTCGCGACGTCGTGGAGCGAGAGCGGAGCGGCGACGTGGACCTCCGCTTTCGCTTCCTTGAGCTTGTCCTTGATCTGGGACGAGGAGAACTTCTTGTTGCCCGAAAACTCGATTTCCTTCACGATCGGCCGTTCCTCGATCGTCACGATGAGCGTGACGCCCTCGGGCCCATGCTCCGCTTCGATCGCGATGTTTTCGAGAAGGCCGACGTCCCAGAGGGGCTGGAAGTTGGCGCGGATCCGATCCGGATCATAAGGATCGCCGACCTTGAGTCCCAGGTAATGGGCGATCGTGTCCGGAGAGACGGTCTGGTAGCCGATGACCCGGATTCCGACGATCTTCTCCGCCGGTTTCCCGGGCGCAGCCGGCGGCGCCGACGGCGGCGGCGTGGGAGCGGGCGGGTTCTGGGCGCGCGCAGTCGTAGCGGTCAGAAGGAGGATGCCGGCGAGAGCGCCCGCCAGCTTTCCCCCGACCCGGTTTCTGGTGGGCCCGCGGCGCTGAGGCACGCGAAGACCCCGTGGAGCAGCGGCGCGATTCATTGCGTTGCGTTGTCCAACGCTTGCGGAGCTTAACCTCTTCCCGCCGCTCGCCAAACAGAAAGAGTGCCCGGCGTCCTGATCCAGGCCGATGACCTCTGTAGATGAGAGCGAGCCGGACGGGCCTAGTGCCCCTGGCCGATGGTCTCGCTCTCCGGAGCGGTGACGGTGAGTCCTTCGGGCCCCACCCGCACCTCGATCGATTCGATTCGCTCGTCGCGGGCGGCGATGAGGAGCTCGGAAACCGGATCTTCCACGTATTTCTGGATCGTCCGTCGCAGTGGACGGGCGCCCATGTTCGGATCGTCTCCGCTCTGGACGAGAAGCCACTCGACGGCGGCGTCGTCGACGTCGATGATCGCCCCCTTGGATGCGAGGGTCGTGTTCACATCGTCGATCAGCAGGCGGCAGATCTTGGTCAGCTCCGCGCGTCCCAGAGGATGAAAGACGATCGTCTCGTCGATTCGGTTGATGAACTCGGGAGAAAAGTCCTTTCGGAGCTCCTTGAGAACCAGCTCCTCGAGCTCCTTGTTCGTCGAGACGTCCTTCGAGGCGCCGAAGCCGAGGCGCGATCGGTTGACGAGGTGCTTCGTCCCGATGTTGGACGTCATGATGATCAGCGTGTTCTTGAAATCGACCAGGTTCCCGTACGCGTCGGTCAAGATGCCGTCCTCCAGGATCTGCAGCAGGAGGTTGGCGATGTCCGGATGCGCTTTTTCGATCTCATCGAAAAGGATCACGCTGTAAGGATTGCGGCGGATCCGCTCCGTCAGCTGTCCCCCGTCCTCGTGCCCGACGTAGCCGGGCGGCGAGCCGATGAGTTTCGAGACAGCGTGTTTCTCCATGTACTCCGACATGTCGAACCGCACGAGCGACTTCTGGCTTTCGAACAGGAACTCGGCCAGGCGTCGCGCAACCTCGGTCTTCCCCACTCCCGAAGGTCCGAGGAAGATGAAGGATCCCATCGGTCGATTCGGGTTCTTCACGCCGAGCCGCGAACGGCGAATCGCCTTCGAGACGCCGACGATGGCCGCCTCCTGACCGACGATCCGCCGGCGCAGGGCGTCCTCCATGTGAAGGAGCTTCTCGGCCTCTTCGATTTCGAGAGACGCGACCGGGATTCCGGTCCAGGAGGAGATGATCTCCTCGATGTCGCGGCGCGTGACTTCCTGGGTCGCTTCGCTGCGCTCGGCGGTCTGCGCTTTCGTCCGCTCGATCTCCTCCTTCAGCTCGATCTCGCGCTCGCGGAGAAAGACCGCCTTCTCGAAGTCCTTGTCCGAGATCGCCTTCTTCATCTCCTTGACGATCTGGCGCGTCTCGATCTCGAGCTTGCGAAGGTTCTGGGTATCCGCGACCCGCTTCAACTTGACCTTGGCTCCGGCTTCGTCGAGCAGGTCGATCGCCTTGTCCGGGAAGAAGCGGTCGGTGATGTATCGGTTCGATTGATAGACCGCGGTCTTGATCGCCTCCGCCGAGTAGCGGACCTTGTGAAACTGCTCGTACCGGTCCTTGACGCCTTCCAGGATCTCGAAGGTCTCGTTTTCGGACGGAGCGGTGACGTTGATCGCCTGGAATCTCCGCAGAAGGCTGCGGTCCTTTTCGATGTACTTCCGATATTCCTTGAGAGTCGTGGCGCCGATGCACGAGACCTCGCCGCGCGAGAGCGCAGGCTTCAAGATGTTGGCCGCGTCGAGCGAGCCTTCGGCGGACCCGGCGCCGATCAAGGAGTGGATCTCGTCGATGAAGATGATCAGGTCGGGGTTTTCGCGCAGCTCGCGGATGATCCCCTTCAGTCTTTCCTCGAACTGGCCGCGATACTTGGTCCCCGCGACGATGAGCGACAGATCGAGCGCCAGAATCTTTTTCTGGGAGAGGAACATCGGCACGGCGCCCTCGACGATTCGCGTCGCGAGCCCTTCCACGATGGCGGTCTTGCCGACTCCCGGCTCTCCGAGCAGGATCGGGTTGTTCTTGGTACGCCGGGACAGAATCTGGATGATGCGCTCGACTTCCTTGTCTCTCCCGATGAGAGGGTCGAAGGTGCCGGAGCTCGCGAGCTGCGTCAGGTCGCGGCTGTACTCCGCGAGAAACGGCAGCTCCTTCTTCTGCTTGGAGACCTCGCGCTCCTTGATGAGGGAGATCGTCTCTTCCCGCACCCCGTAGAGATTGAATCCGCGGGCGGTCAGCAGCCGTCCGGCCACGCAGCCGTCCACTCGCAGCAGGCCGATCAGGAGATGCTCGGTCCCGACGTAGGGGTGCATCATCGACTCCGCCTCGTGGGAAGCGTACGCGAGGATCTTCTTGGACTCCTCCGACAGGGGCAGCTCGGCGGTCGATGAGATGCGCTCGACGAAGATGCGGTCGCCCTCGATCTCGCGGCGCACCTCCTCGGGCTTCACGTTGAAGCGCGAGAAGATCTCCTTGATGATGTCTTCCCCCTCGCGGAGGATTCCGAGCAGGAGATGCTCGGACTCGATGACTTTCGACCCGAGCTTGGACGCTTCGTAGCGCGCAAAAAAGAGCGCCCGGCGCGCTTTTTCGTTGTATTTCTCGAACATCGCGCTTTCGCCTTGCCTCAAACGGGCAAACGAATCGCGGGCGAGATTCCTTCCCGGGACATCGCGAAGATTTTATCACAGCGATTCGCGAGATCCGGGTTGTGCGTGACCAAAACCGTCGTCATCCTGCGTTCATGATGGAGCACTTCAATGAGATCGAAGACTCGGTGCGCGCTTTCCGCATCGAGGTTGCCCGTTGGCTCGTCCGCCAGCAGGAGAGACGGTCCGCGCGCGAGCGCTCGCGCGATGGCGACGCGTTGCTGCTCCCCTCCCGAGAGCGCGCGAGAGAGATGATTGCCTCGATCCGGGAGTCCGACGCGCGCGAGAAGCTCTCTCGCGCGTTGCCGCGCCTCGCGCGCCGGCATCCCCGCGATCCGATGCGGCATCGCGACGTTCTCCTCGGCCGTAAATTCCGGAAGAAGATGATGGAACTGAAAGACGAACCCGATGTGCCCGTTGCGCACCCGGGCGCGCTCGCGCGCCGGCATCTCCTCGAGGTCCCTGCCCAGGATTTCGACTCGCCCGGTATCGGGCAGATCCACTCCGCCCAGCAAGTGAAGCAGGGTGGACTTTCCCACGCCGGACGGGCCCATGATCGCAGCGAAGACGCCCTCCTCCAGCTCGAACGACAGGTCGCGGAACACCGTCACGGGCGCCCCTTCGCCGGCGTAGGTCTTGGTCAGATGAGTGGCCTTGATCGCGAGCATGGGGACGGCAGTCCGATGTCCTAAGTCCGAAGTCCTAAGTTCATGGGGACACTCACACTCGACTTCGGACTTCGCACTTCGGACTTAGAACTCTCATCGCGACAGCCTCACCGCCTCCGCCGGGGCGATCCTTGCCGCGGCCCGAGCGGGCAGAACGGCGGCCGCAAACGCCGTCGCAAACGCGAAGAGGGCGACGAGAAGAACTTCGCGGGCATGCACGGCGAACGGCACGTGCGCCATCAGATACACGTCTGCGGGAAGCGGAACGAGGTGAAAGCGGTCCATGAGAAACGACGCGACGACCCCGAGGAGGATTCCCGCCGACGTGCCGAGCGCGCCGATCGCCGACCCGAGGATCAGGTAGATCCGGACGAGAGACGAAGGCCCCGTTCCCATTGCGGTCAGGACTCCCAGATCGCGCTTCTTCTCCACGACCAGAAGCGCGAGCGTCGACACGATGTTCAAGGCGGCGACCACGATGACCAGAGCGACGGTCGCGAACATCACGGTCTTCTCCAGCCGGAGCGCGAAGGAGAGAGGACGATTGAGGTCCTGCCAGGTCTGGACCCGGTAGGCCGGTCCGAGGAGGCGCGCGACCTCGCGGGCGATCGTCTCCGCGGCGGCCGGATTGTTCAAGCGCGCCTCGTAGGCGCGTGCTCCCTCGGCGAGGCCCGACAGGAGACGCGCCGCGGATTCCGGCACCTCGAGGTCGGCCGCCCTCTCCAGCGCGCTCGCGCGGCGAATCTCCGCCACGCGAACCACGGTTTCGATCGGAATCGGACCGATCGGAGAAAGACGCGTGTGAGACGAGAGAACGCGCAGCAGGCTGCCGACGGTCGAGCCGGTGCGGCCGGCCGCGTTGAAGGAGATCCGGGCCGGAACCGCGCGCGGGTCGTCGGCGCCGGGCGCGGCGAAGTCCCTCGGGAGCGTGCGATAGCGCACCGGCGTGGTGCCGCGGCCGTTGAGATCCGAGAGCCAGGCTCGCCCGTCGATCACCGGATCGATCGAGACGACGTCTTTGAGCGACTGGAGGTCCCTCGCGACCGCGTCCGCATCCGCCAGCCGGTCGCCGCGTTCCGGCGAGATGAGAAGGTGTGGACTGCGATCCGCCATCTGCGCTCGGATGCGATCCTGAAACCCGGACAGAAGAGAGAGCGAGATCACGAGCGCGGCGACCCCGACCGCCAGTCCCAGGATCGAGATCGTCGAAATGAGGGCGACGTGCGCGCGGCGCCGCGAAGCCGCGAGATAGCGAAGGGCGACGAAGGACTCAAAGCTCACGGCGATTCGATCGGGCTTCCGGCGAGCGGCTCATCGATCCTCTCGAGGCCGCAGCAGGGGAAACAGGATGACGTCCCGGATCGAGTGGCTGTCGGTCAGGAGCATGGCCAGGCGGTCGATTCCGACTCCCTCGCCCGCGGTCGGCGGCATCCCGTACTCGAGTGCCTCGACGTAGTCGGCGTCGTAGGGAGGCGCCTCGAGGTCGCCCCCCTCCCGGTCGCTCGCCTGCCGTCGAAACCGGGCTTCCTGTTCTCGCGGGTCGTTCAACTCCGAGAAGCCGTTCGCGATCTCCATTCCTCCCGCGTACAGCTCGAAGCGATCCACCCACTCGGGGTTGCGCGGATCCTGCTTGGACAAGGGCGAGATCTCCGTCGGGAACTCGCAGAGGAAGGTGGGCTGGACGAACCGCGCCTCCGCCACCGCTTCGAAGAGCTCGGCCAACAGCTTGCCCTTCTTTCCCGCGAATCGCTCCGGCTTCTCGACGCCAAAGCGTTTCGCCGCGGCGAGCAGCGTGTCCGCGGACGCCAGCTCCTCCGGGCGAACCGGGCCGCGCGAATCCCCGTGGGTCGCTTCGATCACCGCCTCGCGCATCGTGATTTTCCGATAGGGCGGAGTCCAGTCGATCGACCCTCCCTTCCATGGCGTCATGGCGGTGCCGCACACCTCCCGGACGAGCTCCGAGAGCATCTGCTCGGTGAGCTCGATCAGATCTTTCGCACGCGCATACGCCTGATAGAACTCGAGCATCGTGAACTCAGGGGTATGGATCGCGTCGACCCCCTCGTTGCGGAAGTTGCGGTTGATCTCGTAGACCTTCGCCATTCCGCCCACGACCAGACGCTTCAAATACAGCTCGGGAGCGATCCTCAGGTAGAGCTCGACGTCGAACGTGTTGTGGTGCGTGATGAACGGCCGGGCGAGCGCGCCGCCGGGCAAGGGCTGCATCATGGGCGTTTCGACCTCGAGGAATCCCCGATCTTCGAGGAAGCGGCGAAGCTCCCGGATCATCGCCGCCCGCTTTTCGAAAACCGCGCGCGCTTCCGGGCTGACGGCGAGATCGAGGTGTCGCTGGCGGTATCGCGTCTCGACGTCCTTCAAGCCGTGCCACTTCTCGGGAAGCGGGCGCAGACACTTGGCGAGGAACGCCAGAGAGCGCGCCTTCACCGACAACTGACCCGTGCGCGTCCGGAAGATCTCGCCCTCGACGCCGAGCCAGTCACCTAGATCGAGCGATCGGAAGAGAGCCCACCCGTCCTCCCCTACCGCGTCCTGCCGGACGTAGACCTGGAGCCGCGCCTTACCGTCGGAAAGATCGAGGAACCCCGCTTTTCCCTGCAGCCGCACGGCCAGGATGCGGCCGGCGGTTGACGTCGTGATCCGTTCTCGCTCGAGCTCCTCTCCCGTCTTGGGCTCGTACGCGGCGACGATCTCCGAGACGGCGGCGCGAATGGGATAGTCGAACGGATACACCTCCGCGATCTCGGCAATGTCGCGCAGGTGCCGAAGCCGATTCTCCATGAGCGCGGCCTCTCCGGAGCCGGAGCGATCCGGCGGCACGTTCTCGGGCGTCTCCTTCATCGAGCGGAGTATACGGGGAGGATCTGGCCGCGGCGGTCGCTCCGCGACCGGCGGCCGAAACTTTTCTAGACCGGAGCTTCCCGAGCCGCAGTTCGAGACATCGGGCTTCGATGATCGGCAGGGCCCGAATCGGCTACCCGAAAACTAGGTCAGTCGATTCGAAGCCTGCGCCGCGTCGAGATTCAACCAGAGACTCGCCGTCGCTCGAAGCAGCCGAAAGCGGGTCCGGTTCCACCATCGCACTTCCTGAGCCGAGCGGTCGGCATCCATCGCTTCGACCACCTGGATGAGGCTCTTGTCGATCTGGGGAGCGCGGGCCAGCGTTCCGCGCGCGGCCCTCACGAGCTCCGCCGGCGCCCCCTGCTCGCCGACCGCTTTCAGCTCCTCCGCCTCCGTCTCTGCCTTCACGCGCAGGCCCGCCGCGCGAAGGATCAGCGCATCCGCGTCGGAGGGAGGCGACGACTTGTTGGAGACCGTGCGTCGAGCGGCGGCAAGCTCCCAGGACTCGAGGTTCAGGTGGGATAGCCCGGCGAGATTGGTCCGCAACGGGCCCACGCCGTCGTCGTAGAGCTCGACCGCAGACACCAACCGGTCGAGACAGGCTTTCCAGAACGCCTCGTCGCGGCCATCCGGCTCGACTTCCTCGACGAGCTCGAGTGCGTCGTCGATGTCGGCCGCCGCGAGACCCGAGATGTCGAACTTGTTGAGGACGTCTCCGATCGCGCGTTTGAGCTCGACGACGTGCTCCGCTCGCAGATTCAGGTCCATCGCCTGACGGTCGAAACGGATTCTCGAGTCGCGAAACCGCCGGAACTCGTCGGGAGGACCCCCGCCTTCCTCGCCGCCTCGCGTCAGCTCTCGCTCGAGGTCGGTGATGCGGCCGGTCATCTCATCGATGCGCCGCTCCTCTTTCTCGTAGAGCCGATGGAACACGGACCGTGTCGTCAGGTTGCACCAGGCGACCGCTGTCAGGATCTCCGGATGCGCGAGGCCGGTCGACACCCGGCGCTTCATCGTCCGCACGTTGTTGAGGAGCCGCTGCGTCAGCAGGTCCTCGAACTCGCGCGCCGTCGCGACGTCGTGGGCGAGCTCGTCGAAGGCTCGCACGATCGCGGGCGTCATGGCGTTGTCGAGCCGCGGCCAGACGGTTGCCGAAGTCAGCGACTCGAAAAACTTCCGGATCTGTGTCCGCGGCTTTGTCGCGGAGGCATCGGGATCGGAGCGGCCGGTCGCGGCCACCGTCGCGAGGAAATCGACTTTGTCGACCACGTCCTCATCGACGTCGGGCTGGGAAAAGTAGAACCGCAGCAGGTAAAACGCGATCTTCTCGTCCTGAGGCCGGACTTTTTCGAAGAAACGGCGAACGAAGGAGGGAGAAACCTTTCGGTCGACTTCGCGCAGCAGGGTTGTCACCCCATCCAGCTGCGTCCAGAGATTTCGGATGAGCGGTTCGACCGCTTCGGGCGAGCCGGTGTTGATCTGAGCGGCGATTCCCCGAACTTCTTCGTAGAGGGTGTTGAAGTCCAGTGAGTAGCCCGGCTCCGAGGAGAAGAAGGTCTTGTAGACTCCGCGCAGGAACTGATGAAAGGTCCAGAGCGCTTTGAACCGCTCCGTCAGGCGGATGTAGTCCTCGTGAAGGAGCTGAATTCGCTCGACCGACATGATTTTTCCTGCAATCTCATTTTAGCCGGTTTTCCCTCCCGCAAGGGTTCGGGCGAGGCCGGCGGGGGGGACGCTTGAAGCTCGGCCGCACCCTGATCGATGCTCAAACACTGGACAAAGGCGTGTCGCGGATCGCCGCCGAGATCGACCGCGACCAGAAAGGCCGGCCGGCGCTCCTGGTGGGCATCCTCAAGGGATCCATCTTTTTTCTCTGCGACTTGGCCAAGAACCTCAAGACGACCCCGGTGACGATCGACTTCCTGCAGGTCTCTTCTTACGGCTCGGGGACCAAATCCTCGGGAAACGTCCGGCTCCTCCGGGACCTCTCGACCGACGTGGCCGGCCGCGACGTCATCATCGTGGAAGACATCGTGGATACGGGCCGCACGCTCCAGAAGATCATCCAGATCCTGTCGACCCGGCAGCCCCATTCGGTAAAGATCTGCGCTCTCTTGAAGAAACGAATTCCGGACAACCAGGGAATTCCCGTCGACTACCTGGGCTTCACGATCGACGACTACTTCGTCGTGGGATACGGACTCGACCACGCGGAGGAATACCGCAATCTGCCGTTCATCGGCATCCTCGAGCCGGACGGAGACAAGTCCAAGGTTTAAGGTCCAAGGTCCAAGGTCCAAGGTCCAAGGTCCAAGGTCCAAGGTCCAAGGTCCAAGGTCCAAGGTCCAAGGTCGAGGGGATTATGTCAGATCTGATATAGGGCCCATCATCTTGAAGCGCTGACTTTGGACTTTGAACTTTGGACCTTGGACTTTAGACTTCGAAGATGAAATTCATCGCAACCGACGGCGCGCCCAAAGCGATCGGCCCCTACTCCCAGGCGGTGGTCGAAGGAGGATTCCTCTTCGCCTCCGGCCAGATCCCGCTCGACCCCGCGACCGGCGAGCTCGTAGGCGGGGGAATCGAGAAGGCTACGGATCGCATCTTCGACAACCTCGAAGCGGTGCTCTCCTCCGCAGGCCTCTCGCTTGCGAACGTGGTTCGCGCGACCGTCTACCTCGTCCGGTCGGAGGACTTCGCGCCGATGAATGCCGTCTATGGACGACGCTTCGCCGACCATCGGCCGGCGCGCTCGACCGTCATCGTCGCGGCCCTGCCCAAGGGAGCTCCCGTTGAGATCGATCTGATCGCGAAGATGAAGTCCTAAATCCTACGTCCTGCGTCCTGAGTCGCTTCGATTCCCGACTCTCGACGATGGACTCGGACTTCGGACTACGGACTACGGACTACTAAGGCCCCCACAGGAGCCCGACTGCCGCGGCGATCCATCCGAGCGTCAGCACCCGCGTCGACAGTTTGTGCAGCCGATCGAACCTCTTCTTCCACGGGTTGTCGGGTTCGGCAGAGTCGAATGATCCGACCTTCATCCGCAGATAGAGGAGACGCGGCCGCACCACCATCGCCAGGTAGACGTTCGTCGCGATGGCGACGAAGATCGCCACGCCCGCCGTCACCGACTGTCCCGCGAAGCCTCGCGTTCGCTCGAGCTCGACGAACACCGAGATCACCAGAGCGAGGGAGAGAACGTGCTTGACCGCCTCGAAGCGCCGCAGGATCTCTCCGAAAACGTCTCCTGCCTGATCCCGAGACCGGATCCGCCCGAAGAC
>DATDNV010000358.1:0-3198 GCA_036518075.1 Thermoanaerobaculia bacterium | reverse complement strand
CCGCGTTCTCGTTGTTCCTGATCTTCCTGATCCTCGGCCTTCCCTGGACTCGAAAGCTTCTCGAATAGACGAGAGATCTCCGAGTCGGAGAATTGGCATGGTTTGCGCAATATCCGATCGTGGAGGCGAGTCGGAGGTGATGAGCCAATGAAAGTCACAACTGAATTTGCTCGCGGTATCTGCGTGGGAGTGGGCCTCGTGAGCGTAGCGGCGGTCGCCGCCTTGCGGGGTTTCGCGAGTCACCGACTGTGGCGGGCGGAGCGCCCCGTGCCGGGTGACCGGAAAGCATTGGAGCGAGCCGTGCGCCTGGCGCAGGAATCGCCCGGGTACCTCGACGCTTGTCGCGCTGCCGGACTGTAGCCGGCCAGCTCGGCCGCGGGACCGGGTCGACCCGAAAAGCCGTATTCCGCTAAGTCGTCACTCGGGATCCGGTCCCCCCGATCAGCAAAAACCCCAGAGACAACAGTCCAAAGACGACGGCGAGGAATTTCGCGACCGGGGCCGCAGCGCCGGCAAATCCTCCGAAACCGAGGATCGCAGCGACGAAACCGAACGCCAGAAACAGAAACGCGAACTTGAGCATCTGCAACTCCTGCCGGGCCGTGCCGGCTTCGGGACTCGAGCCGGGAACAGCATGGCCCGTGCCAGCAGCCGGCTTTGGCCGTCGAGGGGGGTACCGCTCTCCTTCAGATGGACAAGGGTCTAAAGTGGCACTGCCCTTGCTTGAAACCAGGCCAAGGTTCTATGGAAAGCTCGAACCGTCCCACCGCGCCTGTCCTCCCACGCCGGGTCGCTCGCGTTTGCAGCGGCCTCCCTACCAAAAAATCCCTTCTCCCGCCCGCGAAGGCCACAAGCCTTGCCTTTCGGCGTTGGCCGGAAGGTTCCGTCGCATAACGACGCGGGCCGGAGACCTGCCTCGCTGATTAGGCTCGCGGAAAAACGAGAAAGCCCGTTTGGGCGCGTCCGATCGATCCTCGGACCCGCGCCAGGGGTGTCGAGTCCTAGTCCGCGGGGGAGGTCGCGCGCGGGCCCGGGGAATCTCTTGTCTTAGCCGCGACCGGTGTGACTTGTCACCGGCGCGATTCGGACGGGGGCGCCTGTCCGCGCGGATTCGTAGAGAGCGCGGATGACACGAACGTCGGCGAGACCTTCGTGGCCGGAAGGCTCGGGCTCCCGGCCGGACTGAATGCAGTCGGAGAAATACGCGAGTTCCTGGGCGAATTGATCTCGCCTCGCAAATCGACGCCGCAGCGTCTTTCCGCCGACGGTCAGCTCGTGAGCGATCGCGCGCGAGTAGTAGTACGCGTTCTTCGCGCGCAGCAGGCCCTTGGTTCCGACGAACTCGTAGCTTCCTTCGTCGGCAGCTCCGAAGCTGCTGATGAAGGTCGCCAGTCGTTCCCCTGGAAATCGGAGGATCCCGGCGGTCATCTCGTCGCTCTGGCGAAATCGCTGGTCCGTGTCGGCGATGCTCAGCGCAAAGACTTCGGTCGGCTCGGATCCGAAGAGAGAGCGCGCGGCGTTGATGCAATAGATCCCGATGTCATAGAGAGTGCCGCCGCCGTTGGCGATCGGCTCCAGTCGAACATTGCCTCTCGGCACCTGCATCGTGAAGGCGGATCGGAAAAGGCGAACGTCTCCCAGCCGGCCCGAGCGGGCCTGCTCGATCGCGGTCAGGTTGGACCGATCCAGGTGGAGACGGTAAGCGATCATCAGGCGCGCATCTCCCGCTCGAGCCGCTTCGATCATGTCGAGGCATTCCTCTTCGGTCACCGCCATCGGCTTTTCGCACAGCACGTGAATTCCCGCTCGCGCCGCGGCGACGGCATGGTCCCGATGCAAGTGGTTCGGAAGCGCGATGTAGACCGCATCGATTTCGCCGGACCGGTAGAGCTCCGAAAGCTCGGCGTAGTCGATGACGGTCGAGACCCGGTACTTCCTGCCGAGCGCGCGGCGCTTGCGTTCGTCGCCGGAAACCAGAACCGAAAGCTCGCTGTTCTTCCGCGCGCGGCGGAAGGCGGGAAGGACCGCGCCTTGCGCGATGGAGCCAAGACCGAGGACCGCGTACCGGATCGTTCGGTGCTGCCGCTTTCTGGACACGATCCCTCCTTCGACGCCGGACTCGGGTTCCGGCGCGAAGGTTACTTCTTCTTCGGTACTTTGGCGCCCGCCCGACGGGCCTCGGAGAGCCCGATCGCGATCGCCTGCTTGCGGCTGGTCACTCGCTTGCCGGATCGCCCGGAGCGAAGCGTGCCGCGCTTGCGTTCGTGCATCGCTCGTTCGACCTTCCGGGAAGCTTTCTCACTGTACTTGCTTCTTCCGCTTCGAGTCCTGGGCATGGTCTTCCTCCTGACGGCTTCGGATTTTCTCTCGCGGGCGGCCGGGCGTTTCCACGGCCAGGGATCGGCGTCCGCTCCCAGAAAGGCAGAGCAATCTCGCTGCCAAGACGGAGGCGCCGGGGCTGCTCTCGCAAGTCGCCGCGGAGCGAAGAAGAGGAAGAGTCGGTCGAGCCTCGCATCCGGAAGCAAGTCATCTCCGGCCGGAGCTCTTATGGCATCGCTGCGGCCCTCGTCTTTGGAACGGTTCCCGGTCAGGTCGTTCCCATCTCCTGAGCGATCCGGGAGATCGCGGCGATCAGCCTTCGGATGTTTACCGGCTTGATCAGGTGCTCGTCGAAACCCGACGAAATGCTCCGCGCGATGTCGGCATCCATTCCGTAGCCGGAGAGGACGATGCCGCGGACGGGTCGAATCTTGCGCAGCTCGCCGAGGAGGTCATAACCGCTTCCGTCGGGAAGGCCCAGGTCGGTGATCAGAAGGTCGAACGGCCGATCCCGGAACAAACCGACGGCATCCGCGACCGTTCCCGCGGTCTCGACCGCGTGCCCTTCGCTGTCGAGCAGTTGAGCGAGCGCCTGGGCCGTGTCGGTGTGGTCTTCGACCGCGAGAATCGAAAGAGGTTTTCGCGTCGCCAGCTCATCCGATATTCGCGCCGCGGCCGCGAAGCGTCTCTCGAGAAAGGCGGCGAGCTCGACGGTAAAGACCGAGCCTCGGCCTTCTCCTTCGCTCTCCGCATGGATGGAGCCGCCGTGAAGCTCGACGAGCGTCTTGGAGATCGACAGACCCAGTCCAAGCCCTCCGTGACGCGGCAGCGCCACGTTGGGTCCCTGCTCGAAAGGCTGAAAGATTCGAGCGAGAAGGT
>DATDNV010000357.1:0-6453 GCA_036518075.1 Thermoanaerobaculia bacterium | reverse complement strand
AATGTATGTATTGTTGTGCATGGCTCCGCGGATCACGTAGAGCTGCTTCGGCGAGGCGGCGAGTTCGAAGAGCCGGTAGCCCTGCGAGGGCGGCACGACGTCGTCGTTCTCCGGCACCGCGATGAGCTTGGGCAGCGTCAGCCGAGAGACCTTGGAGCCGTTGTCGAAACGCGTGCGCACGAGGAACCGCGGCAGGAACGGATAGATCGCCTTCGCCATCGCGGGAATCGAGAGAAACGGCGCCTCGAGAACGATCGCTCGCCCGGGGTGAGACAGCGCCGTCTCGACCGCCACCGCGCAGCCCAGAGACTCGCCGAAAAACACGATCCGCTCGGGCGGAAAGCCCCGCTCGCGTGCCGCCGCATAGATGGCCGCGCCGTCGGCATAGAGACCCGGTTCGTTTGGCGAGCCGTTGCTTTGCCCGTAGCCGCGGTAGTCGACGAGAAAGAGATCCAGCCCCAGCGCGTCGACGAGAAGCCGCGCGCGCTCCAGCCGATGGCTGACGTTGCCGCCGTTGCCGTGGAAATAGAGCAGGACTCGCTCTCCCTTGCCTCGGATCCACCAGCCGCGCAGGCCCACGCGATCGGCGGTCGAGATCTCGAGCGGTTCGGCGCGCAGCCCGTAGTCCTCGGGCGTGGCGTCGTAGTTCCGGGCCGGAAAGTAGATGAACCGCTTCTCGTTGGCGACGAGGTAGCCGCCGAAGGCGACGACCGGGAGGAGAATCGCGAGCCAAACGCTCATTCGCAAGGTCGTTCCCGAGCCGGCCGTCCTGTCAGATAATAAGGTCAGATTTCGCGGAACATTCCGTCGGTAAGTGGAGTGAGCCACACGGCTCGCGATGGGGGAGGGAACAATCGATGGGGACCTTTTTCAAGGTGATCGGTGCGCTCGTCGTGGTCGCGGTGCTCCTGGCGGGAGCCGGAATCGCCTTCTTGGCGATCCGCAAGCCGGCGATGCGGCCGGCGTCGACCGAAAAAGTCGAGGCGACTCCGGCTCGACTCGCGCGCGGGGAGTACCTCACCCTCCATGTCGCCGATTGCCTCGAATGCCACTCGGACTTCACCTCGGGACAGTTCGGCCTCCCTCCCAAGCCGGGAACCGAAGGCCAGGGCGGATATCCGTTCGACCAGAGGCTCGGAGTTCCCGGAGTCGTTCAGGCGCAGAACATCACTCCGGACCCGGAAACCGGAATCGGACGCTGGACCGATGGCGAGGTCATCCGGGCGATTCGCGAGGGAGTCAACAAGGATGGGCAGGCTCTCTTCCCGCAGATGCCTTATCCGTATTTTCGGTCGATGAGCGATGAGGATGTCCGCTCGATCGTCGTCTACATCCGGACATTGAAGCCCATCCATCATCCGATCCAAAAGCGGAAGCTCGATTTTCCGGTCAACTTTCTCATCAAGAACGCGCCCAGGCCGGTCGACGGTCCGGTCGCGATGCCGGACCCCGAGAAAGATCACCTGGGATACGGCAAGTACCTGGTCACGATCGCCGGTTGCCAGGAATGCCACACGGCGCACGACAATCACGGACAGCTCGTGCGCGGACGCGAGTTCGCGGGCGGATGGGAGATGCTCGGTCCCTGGGGACGGGTCGTCACCGCGAACATCACTCCCGATCCGAACACATACATGGGCCAGGCGACGAAGGACGAATTCATCGGACGGATCAAGTCGTTCGAGAGCCTGACCGGCGAAAATTCTCCCGTCGCTCCCAAAGGAAGGAACACGATCATGCCCTGGCTTCAATTCTCCGGCATGACCAAGGAGGACCTGGGAGCGATCTACGACTACTTGAAGACCCTGCCGCCGATCCCGCACAAGGTCGAGCCGTTCCCGGACGCACCGCTGCCTCCGACTCCCGCGGCGAGTCCCGCACCGACGCCCGCGCCGACGCCCGGCTCCTGATGCGCCGATGGGCGCCACGGAGCGAATCCTTGCCGGATCGCGCCTCGGCGGCGCATCGCTGACAGCGGTCTACCTCCTCGCGACGCCGCTCTTCGCGCTTTGCGACTGGATCCTTCACTGGAACGTGCGAGTGGTCGGCCTGGACGGACACCCGGCGCTCAAGAACGCGTACTATGCGGTTTGTTTCGCGGCGGGAGCCCTGACTTCGATGAGACCGTCGCTCTCCCGCGCCGTCGGTCTCGCGGAGAGCTCGATCAACATTCTGCTTCTCATTCTCGGCGTGATGCTTCCTTACTGGTCGGCAGTCGGTCAGTTCACTGGTGATCAGCCCATCGCCCCGTTTACGTTGAATCGGATCATCAACTTCCTGATTTCGGGAGTCCTGTGGGCGAGAGTCTTTTACGGATCGATTCCCGAGAGCCGGGTCGACGGACGTACTCCGTGAGCGACGCCGAAGGTTCCCGCGGCGACAACGAGACCTCCGATCTCCCTTTTCCCGACAGCCTCTGTCATCGGTGCGCCGCGCCTCCGCGCTACATCCGCACGCAGCGCTCGACCTTCATCTACTGCCCGCTCCTCAAGCGTTATCCGCCTCAACCGGTTCGCGAGTGCGAGCGATTCAGTCCCAAAGCTGAGGAATCGGAACAAGGCTGATATATCAGATCTGATATAAGCCGATTCCGTATTCTGGCACCCGTCTTGCTCCTCAAGACGGTGCGGCCTTTCGCGCGGCATCTTTCGGTGTCCTCAGATGGCTGCAGGTGTTTTATTCGGACTGGAGGTTTTCATGAACAAAGTCAAAACAATCCTGGCTGCGGGAACGGCGCTTTCGGCCGGCCTGTTACTGTCGGCGTCTCTTGCGTTGGGGCAGGCGAGTCCGCGAACCGGTCCACCGGAGACGACCGAGAAGATGAATCCGTTCGGGGATAAGGCGTCGCCGATGGCGGTTCCCGCGACCAACGCGACCGGCCTCTCGGGCTCCGACTCCGGCTTCTTGCGGAGGGCCGCGGAGGGCGGCATTGCCGAGGTCGCGCTCGGGAATCTCGCCAAGGACAAGGCATCTGATCCGGACGTCAAGCAGTTCGCTCAGAAGATGGTCGACGATCACTCGAAGGCAAACGTCGAGCTGAAGAAGCTGGCGAATCAGAAAGGCGTGGCGGTGCCGGGCGAGACCGACTCGAGGACGAACAAGGAGATGGACAAGCTCTCCAAGCTTTCCGGACCCGAGTTCGACAAGGCCTACATGAAGCTCATGGTCTCGGACCACCAGAAGGACGTCGCCGAATTCAACACCGAGTACGAGCACACCTCGGATCCGGACGTGAAGGACTTCGTCGGCAAGACCCTGCCCACGCTGCAGGAGCATCTCCGCATGGCGCGCGAAGACCACACGAAGGTCACAGGTAAGGCGTCCTGAACAGAGATTCGGGGTGACCGAGCGAAAAGGGGCTTCGGCCCCTTTTCTTTTTGGCGCCGGCCTAGGCGCTCAGCTCTTCGAAGTAACCGTGGAGGCTGCGGAGGGCCTGGCGGTCGATCTTCTGGCGGCGCAGCGACTCGCGCAGAAGCGACAGTGCCGCGAAGCCCTCTGGCACGAGCTTGTACTCGTCGATGATGGGGAGAGCCTGGCGGATCTCCCACTCGGCCTGCTTGTCCTGGCCGTTGTCCAGGAGCAGATCGGCAACCACGAGATGGACCGCCGCCACGTCGGCGCGCATGCCGATTTCGCTGAATTCAGATTGAGCCTCTCGGTAGGCATCAATGGCCGAAGCGAAGCGTCCCTTTGCTCGAAGCAGGTATCCGACCGTCCACTGAAGCTTGGCCAGGGCCATCCGATACCCCAACTTGCGGAGCAGGGGAGTCGCCATCTGAGTCATGCTGACGGCTTCGTCGGCTTCTCCACGAAACGAGTAAATCTGCGAAAGGTTGACGTAGGCGTGCGCAAGAAGCGGTTCGAGCTTCGCCTCTTCCGCTCTCCTCACGATGTCGCAATAAGTCTGCTCCGCCTCGGGAAGGCGGTCTGTCTCCTTGAGGATGGCGGCTTGGAGGAATCGAGTCTTTAATGCGTCCTCGGTCATGCCGAGTCTCTCGAAAGAAGCGATCAGCTGAGGAAGCAGCTCGAAAACTGCGTCGAATTTCCTTTCCTCCATCCGGAGTGCTAGCCGATGGTAGGCAACCTTTGAGAGGTTCCCGGCTGCGTTCTCGGTCAGGCGAAACCAACCCTCCGCGAGATCGAGCCACCGATGAGCTTCATCCCTTTGTGAGAGCGCGCGGCATACGTTCCCGGCAATGCGCGCGGTCTCTCCGAGGAAGTACTCGCGTTCGTCGAGAAGAAATGCGCTCAATGGGTACTTTGATTCTCGCTCTTCGAGGAATTCGTAGAGGAACCTGGATTCCTCAAGGACGGTCTGGGGATCCGTCTCCCACTTCTGTCGGAGAGCCTCCAGGAGCGGCAGAAGCGTTTCCGGATCATCCAGAAAGTACGCGTCGGGATCTTTTGCTCGCTCGGCCAGCGGCGTATCGAGTGCTCGCAGAGCGGCTTCGCGCCCTTGGTCCGGAGCGAGGCGCCGACGGCGGAACGGCCTGATCTCGGCGAGCATTTCTTCCTCGACCATCACTCCTGGTTAAAGCAACCTCGACGCCACCGGCTCAATGATCCGGGATATTGGCTAAGTGGTTCCCCAAAAGCGTCTTATTGACTACTACATGGGAACTGTGCTGAGCAGCCGAATGACAAATTTCGGCTCTTTTGTCTTCGGGGCAGGCAACGGACGGACATTCGATTGCGCTTCGACGACCTCGGGCTTGTTGTCGGGAACGCGAGCAGCCTGGTTGGAGGAAGCCATGACGGATTACTCCTTTCGCAAAGAATGAATCTCGACGCTCACCGCGGCGAGAGATGAAAAGTGATCCTCCATTATGTCACCGTCGCCGCCTGTCAAGGAGCTCCAACACCCGCCGTTCGCAGACTCTCCCTGAATTCAATCTAAGATCCAGACCGGAAAGGGTTTGAGCCATGCAGATCCGGACCAGCGAGGTGGAGATTCGGGTGGACGGCCGGCCGATGCGCACTGTCGTCGTCTCGCCAAAGGCCGACGGCCGCTTTCCCGGCATTCTTCTCTACTCGGAGATCTTTCAACTCACCGGTCCGATTCGCCGCTCGATGGAGCGGCTCGCGGGTCATGGATTCGTCGTCGCGGGTCCCGAGATCTATCACCGCGTCGAGCCGCCGGGCCTCGTGATTCCCTACGACGACGCGGGGCGGATGCGCGGCCAGGACGACGCGGCGCGCACGGCGACCGCGGAGTTCGACTCGGATCGCATCGCCGTTCTCGATTTCCTGGAGAAGCAGCCCAACGTCGCAGCCCGCCGCTTCGGAGCGATGGGTTTCTGCATCGGCGGCCATCTGGCGTTTCGCGCGGCGCTCGACACGCGTATCGGGGCCGCGGTCTGCTGCTATCCCACGGGGCTTCACACGGGGAAGGTCGGCAAGGAGCCGGACGCTGGGACGCTCACTCGAGCGAGAGAGATCAAAGGAGAGCTTCTCGTCGTCTTCGGTGCTGCCGACCCGCACATTCCCGAAGAGGGCCGCCGCAAGGTCGCCGATGCGCTGGCGGCCGCGCGTGTGGAAAACCGCATCCACCTGGCGCCCGGCGAGCATGCGTTCATGCGGGACGAAGGCAATCGCTACGACCCGGACGCTTCCGACGAAGTCTGGGGGATGGCGGTGGAGCTGTTTCGCAGAGTTCTTTCATCGAAATGAGGAAGCGTTTGTGGCTTTGCGCGGGAAGGCGTGCGTCGCCGGCTTAAGACTGCCTAAGAATCTTCCGAAACCCGCAACCGTTCTGGGTTCCCGGCGTACCATCACTGCAAACAAAGCGAATTTCCGTGAGCGTCACGAGCATCACCGCGCGGCTGCCTCGCGTCGAGGACCGTCTGGTTCTTCAGAAGAAAATCGTCGAAAACCTTCCGTCCGCGATTCTGGTGTTCGATTTGGAGACACTCATCCTTGTGGATCACAACAACGCTGCCTCGGAGATCGAAGGCAAGGCATTCCGAGCGCCTCGATTCGAGAGTCTGATCGGACACACCGCCGCTGAAGTCTTTCCAGCCTTCGAGGAGACGCTTGGACCTCTTTTTCGCAAGACGGTCGAATCCGGCGCGACCTGTTCGATCGAGAAGATGCGGATCGGAAACGATCCCTCCCGCGAGATCTTCGTCTCCGCGGCGGTCAAGGCCATGCGCGCGGGGGGCGAGACGACCCATGTGATGGTCTCTCTCGTCGACGTCACGGAGAAGATCGCGGCGAGAGAGCACCAGCAGGCGCTCCAGCGTATGGAGAGCGTCGGGACTCTGGCCGGCGGCCTCGCGCACGATGTGAACAACATCCTCGCGGTGATCATCAGCAACGCGGATCTCCTGCGCGTCAATGCTCCTCCCTACCCGGTCCTGCAGGACAGCCTCGACGCAATCGAGAAGGCCGCCGAGGCCGCCCGTCAGTGGACGAGTCAGCTTCTGACCTTCGCGAAGGGCGGTTCGTCGGAAC
>DATDNV010000356.1:0-5277 GCA_036518075.1 Thermoanaerobaculia bacterium | reverse complement strand
CGCGGAAGGCAAGCCGCGCGAAGCCGTCCGCTTCGTCCGCGAGTTTCTGGAGAAACACACCTCGAAGACGTCGCAGGCGGTCGGCTATTACGAGCTCGCGACGACGCTTGCCGAGGCGGGCGAGGATCTCGATTCCGCTCTCGACTACGCCGGCCGCGCTCTCTCCGCGGCGCCCGACGAGCTCAAACCCTATCCGCTCGCGGCGCTCGGCTGGGTGCACTATCAGCGGCAGGAGTTCGAGCGCGCGATCGACTGTCTGCGCCGCTCATCCGAGCGCGCCGCTCAACCCACGACCTTCCATCACCTCGGCATGGCCTACCTGGCGGCGGGCCGTCCCGAGGAGGCGAAAGCGGCCTTTTCGAAGGCGAAGACCGCTTCTCGGGGCGGCGGATTGGAGGATCGCATGATGCAGCAGGTGCGGTCGAACATCCGTCTGGTCGAGAAGTTCGGGAAGAAGAAGGCGGAAGCGGGAGGAAGCCGGAAAGCGTAGGAGCTTTCAGCCGTCAGCTTACAGCTCTCAGCCAGAAACACTGCGTGCCCTCAGCGCGACCTTCTCGGTCAATTTCTTTTCGACTTAGAACTTTGCACTTTTTTGCTGGTGAGCGTCTGGCTGATAGCTGACAGCTGAAAGCTGAGAGCTTGGGATATCTTCCCTGGACAGTGCGCTGGTCCCATTATTTTCTCCAGACGGTGCGCGAGGTCCCCGGCGACGCCGAGGCCGTGTCGCACGTGCTCCTCGCGCGCGCCGGCATGATCCGCCGAGTCGCGGCCGGCGTTTATGCGCTGACGCCGCTCGGGCTGCGTTCGCACCGCAAGGCGGAGCGGATCGTGCGCGAGGAGATGGACCGGGCTGGATGCGTCGAGGTCGAGCTTCCCATTCTTCAGCCCCGCGAGCTCTGGGAGGAGACCGGGCGCTGGGGACGTTACACGTCGGAGGAAATCCTCTTTCACCTGAAGGACCGCAAGAGCGGCGAATACTGCCTCGCGCCGACGGCGGAGGAGGCCGTGACGCTGATGGTCCGCTCGGCCGTCACCTCGTACCGCCAGTTGCCGGTCACGCTCTACCAGATCCGCACCAAGTTCCGCGACGAGATCCGGCCGCGTTTCGGTTTGATGCGCGGGCGCGAGTTCCTGATGTACGACGGATACTCGTTCGACGCCGACGAGCAGGGCCTCGATCGGTCTTACAAGACCCAGGACGCCGCCTATCGGCGCATCTTCGCTCGCTGCGGCCTCGATTTCACGGTCGTTGCCGCCGATTCGGGCGCCATCGGCGGCAGCGCCTCCGAAGAGTTCATGGTTCTCGCCGAAACGGGGGAGGACGCCGTCGTCCGCTGCGCGTCGTGCGGGTACGGCGCCAACGTCGAGAGGGCGGAGACGGGCCCGCTGGCCCCGCCGGGTCTGGGCGAAACGCCGGCCGTCCTCGAAGAGGTGGAGACGCCCGGCCGAGGGGGAATTGACGCGGTCGTCGAGTTTCTGGGGATTACCGCGTCTCGAATGCTCAAGTGCCTCGTCTACGAGACCGAGAAGGGCTACGTCGTCGCGATCCTGCGCGGCGATCTCGACGCCAACGAGGTGGCGCTGAAGCGCGCGCTCGGCGTCGAGCACTTGACGCTCGCGTCCGAGGAAAAGGTCGCGCGGGCGACGGGAGGTCCGGTGGGGTTCGTCGGCCCCCATCACTTGAGCCCCGAGAAGGTCCGGATCGTCGCCGACGAGTCGGTGCGCGGAGCGATCAACGCGGTCACCGGCGCCGGCAAACGCGACAGGCACGTGCGCGGGTTCTCGATGGAGCGGGATGCAAAGACGCCCGAGTGGTTCCGCTTCGCGGCCGCGCGCGCCGGCGATCCCTGTCCCCGCTGCGGCCAGCCTCTGTCGCTTGCTCGCGGGATCGAGGTCGGCCACATTTTCAAGCTCGGCACGAAGTACTCGAGCGCCATGAAGTGCGAGTTTTCCGACGAGAAGGGGGAGACCCGGCCGGCCGTCATGGGGACCTATGGCATCGGAGTGGGACGGACGATGTCGGCCGCCATCGAGCAGCATCATGACGCCGACGGCATCATCTGGCCACTCGCTCTGGCGCCGTACGAGGTCGAGCTCGTCTCCCTGAACCCTTCCGACGAATCCGCCCGGAAGGGCGCGGATGCCATGTACCAGGAGCTTCTCTCCGCCGGCCTCGAGGTCTTCTACGACGATCGCGACGAGAGGCCGGGCGTCAAGTTCAAAGACGCAGACCTCCTGGGCTTTCCGATCCGCGTGAACGTCGGCGGACGCGCCTGGAAGGAAGGGAAGATCGAGATCGTCATCCGGCGGGACAAATCGGTGCAGGTAGTCGCGAAGGAGGAGGCCGTCCCCGCGGTTCGATCGCGGCGCGACGCGCTCGCCCGATGAGAAAGATCACGCGCGAGGAGGCGCTCGAGTACCACTCGCGGGGGCGCAAGGGAAAGATCGAAGTCGTTCCCACAAAGCCGACGCGCACGGCGGAAGATCTCTCTCTCGCCTACAGTCCCGGGGTCGCGGAGCCCTGTCTCGAGATCAAGCGAGAACCGGAGAAGGTCTACGAGTACACCATCAAGGGGAACCTCGTCGGCGTGATCTCCAACGGCACGGCGGTCCTCGGCCTGGGAAACATCGGGCCGCTCGCGGCGAAGCCGGTCATGGAGGGCAAGGGAATCCTGTTCAAGCGCTTTGCCGACATCGACGTCTTCGACATCGAGGTCGATGCCTCGGACCCGCGGCGGTTCATCGAGACGGTCGCCGCGATCGCTCCGACGTTCGGCGGCATCAACCTGGAAGACATCAAGGCCCCTGAATGCTTCCAGATCGAGGAAGAGCTCAAGAAGCGCCTTCGGATCCCGGTCTTCCACGACGACCAGCATGGGACCGCGATCATCTCCGCCGCCGCCCTCTTGAATGCCCTGGAGGTCGTCGGGAAGAAGATCGACGAGGTCAAGGTCGTCTTCGTGGGAGCGGGCGCATCCGCGATCGCATGCGCCAAGCTCTATCTCTCCTACGGCGTGCGAAAACAAAACCTCCGCCTGGTCGACAAAACGGGCGTGATCTACGAAGGACGGAAGGAAGACCTGAATCCCTACAAGGCGGAGTTCGCGGTCGCGACGAAGGAGCGCACGTTGGCGGACGCGCTCGTCGGAGCGGACGTCTTCGTGGGGCTGTCGACGAAGAACGTCGTGACCGGAGAAATGCTGAAGAAAATGGCTCGGGATCCCATCGTCTTCGCGCTCGCCAATCCCGACCCGGAGATCAGCCCCGAGGAGGCGCGGGCCGCGCGTCCCGACGTCGTCATGGCGACGGGGCGCAGCGACTATCCCAACCAGGTCAACAACGTGCTCGGATTTCCGTTCATCTTTCGAGGAGCCCTGGATGTCGCCGCGACCGAGATCAACGAGCCCATGAAGATGGCGGCGTCCCAGGCGCTCTCGGCGCTCGCCAAGATGGACGTTCCCGACTCGGTTTCGAAAGCCTACGGGGGAGAGAGCTTTCGGTTCGGCCGCGACTATCTGATTCCCAAACCGTTCGATTTCCGGGTTCTTCTCTGGGTCGCCCCGGCGGTCGCCGAGGCCGCGATGGCTTCGGGCGTCGCGCAGAAGCCGATCACCGACATGGCCGCCTATTTGCGCCGCCTGGAAGCGATGCTGTCGCGGTCCCGCGAGGTGATGAACGTCGTGATCGAGAAGGCCCGGCGGGACCCGAAGCGAATCGTGTTTCCGGAGGGAGAGCATCCCAAGATCTTGCGCGCCGCGAAGATCCTCGCCGAGGAAGGGATCTGCAGGCCGGTGCTCCTCGCGCGGGAGAAAGAGGTCGAGAAGATCGCGCGGGACCTGCAGCTGCCTCTCGACAAGATCGAGCTCGTTCACACGGAGACCTCGCCGCGGCTCCAGGGCTACGCCCGCCGCCTGGAAGAGCTCCGGCGCCGCTCGGGAATGACCCCCGACAATGCGGCCCGGCTGGTGCGCATCCGGAACTATTACGGGCCGTTGATGCTGGAGGCCGGGGACGCGGACGGCGTGATCTCCGGCCTGACCCAGTCTTACCCCGACACCATCCGGCCCGCGCTCCAGATCGTCGGAACCGCGGCGGGAGTGCGCCGAGTCTCCGGTCTCTACATCCTGCTGCTGAAGGATCGGACCTTGTTCTTCGCCGACACGACGGTGAACATCGATCCGACGGCCGAGGAGCTCGCGGAGATCGCGCTGCTGACCGCCGATGCGGTTCGTCGCTTCGACATCGAGCCCCGGCTCGCGCTCGTCTCCTTTTCCAATTTCGGATCGAACACGCACGCGAGCGCGTTGAAGGTCAAGAAGGCGGTCGGGTTGATCCGGTCGGCCCGGTCGGACCTCGCCGTGGACGGCGAGATGCAGGCCGATTACGCCGTCGTCCCCCAGATGCTCGAAGCCGATTATCCCTGGGCGGCCGTTCGGCAGCCGAACGTGCTCATCTTCGCCAACCTCGAGGCGGCCAACGCCGCCTACAAGCTCGTCTGGCGGCTCGCGGGCGCGGAGGCGATCGGACCGATTCTCCTCGGCATGGCCAAGCCCGTCCACGTGCTGCAGCGAGGCGTCGACGTCGCGGACATCGTCAACATGGCCGCGATCGCCGTGGTGGACGCGCAGGAAAAGGAAGCGGAGAAGCGAAAAGGCTGAGCCGGCGGGTTATATCAGATCTGATATAAACCCCTTCGTCCGAAGTCCGGGGCTTCTCTCTCAATTTTGAATTTGAATCTTGAATTCTGAATGCCTCTATCTCGGCTCCGCGAGAGTCGGGTTCTCTCGAATCCACTCCACCATCCGGGCAAACCCCTCCTCGAACGGTACGCGCGGCTTCCAGCCGAGCTCTCGTTCGATGCGCCGGCGGTCGGCGACCCAGACTCCGGTGTCCCACTGGCGATCCGGCATCGAGCCCCAGCGGGGCTGCTCGGAGATCGGAAACGTCCGGCGCGCGAGCGCGACGACCTCGCGGATCGTCGTCTGAATTCCCGTGCCGACGTTGTAGACGGCCCCGCGGCTCTTGGCGCTGGCTCGCTGAGCCGCCAGAAGGAACGCCTCGTTGACGTCTTCGGTGTTGACGTAGTCGCGAGCGATGTCGGGATTCACCAGAGGCGGCAGCTTCCGGCCAAGCCCGGCGCGGATGAGCGTCGGCATCAGCCGCGTCGGTTCCTCGTAGGGGCCGTAGACCGAGTAGAGCCGCAGGGTGGTGATGGGCAACTCGAGTTTTTGGGCCCTGTAGCGGCAGAAGAGCGTGGCGGCGGCCTTCGTGACCGCG
>DATDNV010000355.1:0-7209 GCA_036518075.1 Thermoanaerobaculia bacterium | reverse complement strand
GGGCGTCACGGCCGTGACGGTAGGCGGTGAAACCACCGACGTGTAGGTAAACCCGCCCGCGAAAGTCGCGGTCTGGTAGTCGGAATTCATGACCACCACGTCCATCACCCCGGCCGCATGCGCCGGAGTGGTGGCGGTGATCGAAGTCGAGGTGACCGCCCCTACGGTCAGGCTCACGCTCCCGCTCAGATCCGCGAACGACACAGTTGGCTTCGGCCTCAGGCTGAAATTCGTGCCCGTGATCGTGACGCTGGTGCCTCCCGCTGTCGTGCCATTCGGCGGGCTGATGTTCGACACCGTCGGTCCCGCGGGCAGACTTCCGCCGACGTTGAAAATGCAGCCGTTCGAGATTGCCGTCGTGATGCGAGCGTTGAAGTATTCGGTCAGTGTCCGGGGGTGAAACGCGAGAGTTGTCGTGGAGTTGCACGGAGAGAGGTGGCAATAACTCATGAGGGTGCCCGTCGCGCTGTAACCGTTGATGTTAAGGGTGGCCGGGCAGGAAGTCGGTCCGGGATAGCAGCCGGCTTCCCCGTTGTAGCAATTGTCCGCCGGCGGGCTGTAGCAGTGCGTGTGAGGCGACCCGAAGTTGTGCCCGACCTCGTGGCCGAAGATCAGCGTGTCGCCGAAGAGATAGGCGCTCGTGAAAAGCTGGTTGAAGCTGTAACCGACACTTGAGCTGCAAAGTCCGCTGATCCATGCGATCCCCGACGCTCCCCCGCCCGGCTGCTTGCCCGAAAGCATCGCCGCGACCGTTCGCTTGATGCTTCCGTAGTGAGTACTCCAGTAATTCCCGAAGTCGCTGAGCTTGGTGCCGTCGGCGTTGCCGCTCGCGCCGGTCACGTATGGATCCGCGGTCGTCGAGAGCCGCAGGATCGTGTACCCCTGGAACAGATGCAGCGACACGTCGCGCTCGTAGATCACGTTCGTGTTGGCGATGAGGCTCGCGATCCAGTTGACCGCGTTCGTCGTGTTGTTGGCGAAGCGGTTCAGCATGTACTCGTTGTCGGTGTCGATCGCGACGACGGCGCTCTTGTTGACGCTCTCGACCGACTGGGGATTGAGCGATTCCTGCCCGATCCAGAGCGGGCGCTCGCCGGGATGCGAGGGAGGCTCCGGAGGAAGCGCTTCGGCCCCGCAAGTCCAGGCCGGCGGCACACCGCCCGGCGTGGACGCGGTCGGATCAGCCAGTCGGTACCGGGGTGAGGCTCCGCCCGGTTGCAGTGTCAGCTCGCTCGCCCCCTCGTCCGACATCGACATGGCATGCAGGGTTGCGTCGTCCGGATCGACCGACACGACGATGCGACTCGCTCCCTCCGCATCGTCTCCCCAGTAGAACAGCCATCGCGAACGGGGTACCTCGACGATGCCCTCCGGGACGATCTTCACGATCTTGGCGTCGGCGGCATAGATGTCGTGACGCTCGAGGGTCACGGTCCGGCGCACTCCGGGAGCGACCGGCCAGTCGGCGAACTGAATCCTCGCGCCGAGCGGCGCCCGAAGGAGCGTCAACGGCACCTCGCGATTGAGCGTGACGACTTCTTCGAGAGCGTTTCCTCCCGGCGGCACAAAGAGGCTGCTGTCATCGATCGCTCTGACGATCGGCGGAGCAGCCGCCTGGGCCGCGGAGGCCGCAAGCGGCCCAAACCAGAAAAGGAGACTCGCCGCTCCGGGTACGGAAACGATCCCCACGAGTCTCCAGAAGAGGCTCCGGCTGCTTGTCATGGCTGTTTCGACTGTTGAGAAAGGCAACAACCGTACCCGAGGGCCCGAATGGCAAGCTCTGAAAACAAAAGGGTAAGACAGGCTAAAACCGCGCTTATGACGGTTTTTGACCTCAGCGGGAAAAACCCGGTGACAGTACCCGCCAGCCCCGCGCCGGGTCTGAAGGACCACCGGTCCGCTCCGATCCGTCGAGAAATCGGATGCCTTCTCATCATTGGAAATACCCGTTCACGTCGATGATGAGCTGAACACTTCCGCTCGCCTGGTCGCACTGCACGGCGAGGTTTCCCGAGCCGCCGAGAGCAGGCTGGGCGTTGTTCGCTCGCGTCTGGCCCGGGCCGTAGTTGATCGTCGTGGAAGTCGGCGTTGCCGTGCCGCCGGCAAAGAGCTTCAGGTCACCGGACGCGGTCGGAGCCGTGACCGTCACGTTCAAGGAGAGCGACCTCGCCGTCGCGGGTATGCCGCAGCCGCCCGTCAGCGTGAAGGTTCGCCGCGCTCCGGCCACCAGCGCCGGGCCGCCGAGCGGGCCGCTTCCATTTCGCGTGTCGACGATTCGGCAAGGCGGAAGCGCGAAGAACGACATCCCGGACGCGGCCGCGAACTCGTAGCAGCCGATGTCGTAGGCGGGGCCGATCGGGCGCGCGCGGCCTTCGAGATCGGTCGGGACGCTCGCCTGAATTTGCCCAGCGTCGATCGCCGGCGAGCCGGCCTTGAGATGGTAGTCGGCGCCCGCCTCGTTCACGAAAAGGACAGCCGGCGTCGCCGAGAACGAGTGCGGCTCGTGCCCGGCGAGCTGCCAATTCGCCAGCGTCACGCGGGTGCTGTCGTCGGGGGTCACCGCATCCATGATGTTGTAGTCACTGTCGGTATTGGCGACGTCGGTCGCGTCCCCATAGTCGATGCCACCGCGGCCCGCATTCTGGTCGTAGAGGATGTTGTTGCGCACGACGTTCGGTCCCGTCGAGCTCTTGATCAAGAGCGCCCAGCGGCCGTTCGAAGCCATGTCGACGGTGTTGTTGAGGATCGACATGCCGGTCGGACCGGCCGCGCCGTCGATCTGGAAGCAGGCGATCCCGGAGGCGTGGTTGTTGTACAGAAGATTGTTCCGAACGATGGAGCTCTGCACGCCGTCCAGGTTGATCGCTGCTCCTCCCGCCGCTCCGTTGTTCCAGGCCAGGTTGTTCTCGATCACCGCTCCGGTGATGAGTCCGTCTCCTCCCTGCGAGAGGTCCGCGTTCAACTGAATCCCGCAGCCCGCGTTGTCATGGACGCGGTTTCCCCGAACGACCGGGCGGTCGCCGGAATTGGAGACGTAGATCCCGTGCTGGGTGCCGCTCGCGTAGCACTCGTTGTTCTCGAGGAGGAGGTCATCGGAGAAATCGGTGAAGATCCCCCAGGTCGCGTTGTTCCCGAAGACCCCGTTGCGGACGGTGACGTGGTCCGCTTGGTCGATCCGGACGGCGGCCCGGTTGGCGTTGAAGGACGTCAACCCGTCGACGACGACATACGAAGAGAACAATATATGTATTGTGTCTCGATTGTCAGAGCGATCGGTCGTCGGCAGGACGTTCGCGGCGGAGCCCGTGGCCTTGATGGTGAACGGCGCCGACGGGGTTCCCGTGATCGACAGGTCGAAACCGAGGTAGCTGCCGTCCGCGACCAGAACCGTGTCTCCCGCCGTTCCCACCGCGATTCCCTTTCGGATCTGGCGGAAGGGCGACACCGAAGTACCGGGATTGCCGTCGCTGCCGGAAGGAGAGACGTAATAGGTCGTCGCAGCCCGAGCGGCCCCGAGCGACGCCGCGGCCGACACGAGCAGCCCGATCGAAACGCGGAACCTACTGGAGATAGCCGTCCACATCCAGGATGAACTGAACTGACCCCGAAGGGATCTCGCAGACGGTCGAAATGGCGCCGCCGGTTCCGAGCTCCAGCACGGCGTTGTTGGCTCGAGTTTGGCCCGCCTTGAAGTAGATCGTCTTGGTTCCGAGGTCCGGAGCTCCGACGGGCAAGACCTTGACGTCGCCGCCGGCCGTCGATCCGGTGACGGTGATGTTGACCGCGATCGCCTTCGCGCTCGCGGGAATGCCGCATTTTCCCGTCAGCGGGAATTGCCGGTTGAAGCTCGCAAAGAGTGCCGGAGGATTCGTGCTGCGGGTGTCGATGAGGCGACAGGGAGTGATCGCATAGAACGAGAGCGGCGGATCGGCCGAAACGACCACCGTCTGCATTGCCGGGGTCGAGCTGCCCTTCCCGTTCGAGGCGGTGAGCGTGACGGTGTAGCTGCCATTGTTTGAGTAGTTGTGCATGGGATTCTGAAGAGTCGAAGTCGAGCCATCGCCGAAATCCCACTGCCAGGAAGCCGGCAAACCGGTCGAGAGATCCTGAAATGTCATGACATGGCCGGCGACCGGCGAAGCCGGGTTGTAGTTGAAATTCGCGGTGGGCGCGACGACGCCGAACTGCACCTGCACCGTCAATGTCTGGCCCGACTGCGAGAGGGTCGTGATCTCCAGGCTCGCGTCCGGATCGATGAAAGACAATCCGACATCCAGAGCGGCGTCGCCGAAAGTGCTGGTCGCCGGAGTCATGTCAAGAAGATCCGAGCCCCAATCCGGGGCCGGCCCGATGTGGATGAGAGCGCCGCCGGTGACGTTCGCGGGAAGACCGGCGTCGAAGCCGGCCGCTGCCTGACGATATTCGATCCAGTAAGTGCGATTGACCGATGTCGGAATCTGGACCGCGCGCAATCCGGACGAGGACTCGAGCGTCGACAGAGTGAAGGTCTTGTTGCCCGAGGAGATCGTCGCGACCGAACCCGCACTGGGAAACCAGTCGAGCTCGTTTTTGTGGTAGGCGTTGAACTGCCGGGCTCCCCCGCCCATCGTGTCGAAGGGGTCGCCATATTCGCTCCGGACACAGCTCGATCCGATCGACTGTGTGCCGCACCGCAGGGAATGCGAGTGCTCGAGGCCGTAGTTGTGGCCGAGCTCGTGCGCGACCACGTATGTCGACAGCGCCTGATTGATCCAGGCTCCCGTCGAGCCGACCGATGCGAGGCCCGACCAGCCGCAGGGCAGGCGCGGAAAGACGTAAACGTAGAAATCGAACTTGGACGGGTCGAACCCCTTCGCCTTGGCGAGCGGGTCCGCCATCTGGGATGGCGTGAACGGGTCGCAGGTTGTCGGCTTGTTCATGTTGACGGTCAGCCACGGGGTGATGTTTCCCGAATGAGTCGTCAGGCCGAAGGAGGTTTCGTTATAAAAGGCCGCGACGCTTCCGGAAGCGCCGAACATGACATTGGTTGCCGTCGCGTCGGAGTACGGCTGAGAGGTGTCGTCCTTGAAATTGAAGCGAATGAGGAGCACCTTCTTCGCCCCCGTCGTCCAGGAGCTCGTGACTTGCTCCGCGCCGAGAGCCTGGGCCGTGATCCGTTCCGCTCGCTCGGCGTGAAGCGTTTCGCCGTCGAAAAACCCCTCGACCCGGATTCGAGATCCCGCGCGCCAGGGCCGGTCCGGAGTCACGCGATCGAGCTCGAGTGCGATCGACTCTCCTTCGTCGGTCGCGAGCCGATAGACCTGACGACTCGAAGACGCATCGAAATCGTCCTCGATCAAGACCTGAAGACGGCCTTCCGCGGAGACGCGCTCTGCTGCCGGCGTGGCGCGCAACGCTGACGCGGAAAGGCAGAGGAAGAAAGAAGCGCCGGCGACGGCCAGCGTCTGCAGAGACAGCGAAGCGAGGAGAAACGAGCCGCGCAACCCACCGGCGAAGCTCATTCCTCCCCGCGGCGCGGGGAGTCTTTGCATTCGAAGGCCTGAGTGTACCTTCTAATCCGCTCTGGTTCCACGGAATGCTCGTAACTCTCGCGTTTTCAGCCACCAAGGGCAGAGGCGCGGGGCGCGGAGTCAGCGGTCCGCAGGACTCTCTTTCGGGTTCCGGATCCGCTAGCCGAGTTTTGGAGGGGGCGTCGACCTGGGGACCTATCCGAAGTAGCCGTCGATATCCAGGATGAACTCCACCGTCCCCGATCCGGGATTCTGGCCCGGTCCGCTCAAGGATGGCCGGACACTCCTAACCAGTGACGCAAAGTGTAGTAGTAGTCCTCCCGCTGAAAACCGGCTTTCGCCTCTCGATAAAACTGCGCTCCGGAGGGTTTCCAGAGATCGCTCTGCGAGAGATTGACGCTCCCGCCTCCCGGAAAGCAGAACACACCGACCACCTGCGCCGCGATCGCGAAGAGGACCGCGGCGAAGAAAATCGGTTTCCCCTCATGCATCGACAGCCTTTCGAGGGCCGGCACGAGTGCGACGACCAGGAAAGGCAGAGCGTCGGTCAAGAATCGGGGTCCGTAGCTGGATCCGGCGCGCCAGTCGGTAAACGAATGGACCACGACCACGAGAAAGAAGGCAGCCCACAGGAGAACCGCCGGGAGACGATCGCTTCCCGAAAAGCGAATCATCGGCGCGCCGACAATGAAAAGGAAGAATGGCGAATAGACCACCAATCCTTTCCCCGGACTGACGAGAAGCGCCGCAAATCCGGACACAGCCGAAGTCGCTCGTTGCCGAAGCGGAGAACCGACCAGCGCTCCCTGGACGAGCATTCCGTAACCCCCGGCGGGGTGGTGAAACGTGAGAAGGTTGTAGATCAGAAAAGGGGCGCCCACGGCGACCGCTGCCACCAGGAACCAAATTGCAAGCGGTCGGCGCCTCACCAGGTACCCGACAGCAAGCGCGAGCGAAAAGAAGACGTCGGGCGGTCGGTTGAATGCGAGCAGACCGCAGACGACTCCCATCGCGATCGCCTGGCTCGGGCTCCCGTCCAGAGTCAGGAACAGCAAGCCCAGAGCGAGAAGGAGCTCCGCCAGTCCATGCTGCCAGAGAGCTTGTGAGCTGATCGCCCAGGTTTCCGTGCCGAAGGCAAAGGCGATCGCCAGCATGAGTGCGTTTTCCTCCGACGTCAGCCGGCGTAGCACAATGAGGAGAACGACCACCGACAGCGCGGCGATCACCGACGCGAAGAACTTTTCCAGCAGGCCGCAGAGCGTCTCGAACCGCCAGGGGGACGGACGCGCCTGACGAACGTAGATGGCCGCAGGAATGTACAGCGGCGTCAGTAGAACCGGGAGCACGATCGGAAAGACGGAACTCCAGTGTCCAAGCCGATCGCGTTGGATCCACCACGTGTTCTTCGAGAACGGGAAATAGGCATCGAGGAACATCGTCCCATGATGGAGGATTGCGAAGGGGATCAACCGAGCAGGGATCGAGTCTCCCGTTGCGATGAGCCTGCCATTGGCGTTATAGACCGCGAGGCAGATCAGGAAGACGGCGAGAAGACTTCGGATCGGCCGACGCCTTGGCGCCGTTTCCGACCATTGACCGGTAGATGCCATGCCCCCACGATGGAGGGAGTCTGGGGCGGCTACGGCCTGCTCGGCCGCTGTCCGACCGGCTCCCTCTCCTCGGACACGAGCGCGACGTC
>DATDNV010000354.1:0-6798 GCA_036518075.1 Thermoanaerobaculia bacterium | reverse complement strand
GGATGAACAAGACCGAAGGAAAGATCATCATCGACGGAAACGCCGCGACGGCGATCGGCTGCGTGATGGCGGGAGTCAACGTCCTCGCCTGGTATCCGATCACCCCCTCGTCATCGCTCGCGGAAGCCTTCATCGAATACTGCCGGCGCTTCCGGCAGGACCCCGTGACCGGCAAGCCGACGTTCGCGATCGTACAGGCCGAAGACGAGCTCGCCGCCGCCGGAATGGTCATGGGCGCCGGCTGGGCGGGCGCGCGCGCGATGACCACGACGTCGGGGCCCGGAATCTCTCTGATGTCGGAATTCGTGGGCCTCGGCTACTACGCGGAGGTCCCGGCCGTCATCGTCGACGTTCAGCGGGTCGGCCCGTCGACCGGCCTTCCCACCCGGACGATGCAAGGCGACATTCTCTCGACCTATTTCCTGTCGCACGGCGACGCCAAGCACATCCTGGTCATCCCGGGTTCGGTCGAGGAGTGCTATTCCCTCGTTCAGGACGCGTTCGACCTGGCCGAGCGCTTCCAGACCCCCGTCTTTTTGATGACCGACCTCGACCTCGGCATGAACAACTGGATGGCGGACCCCTTCTCATACCCCGAAAAGGGAATCGACCGCGGCAAGCTGATCCTCACGCTGGAGGAGCTCAAGGAGCACATCCGCAAGTTCAAGGAGTTCGCGCGGTATCGGGACGTGGACGGCGACGGGATCCCCTACCGGACGCTCCCGGGGCTGATCGACAATCCGGCCGCGGCCTACTTCACGCGCGGTTCTGGCCACGGCGAGCGCGCCACCTACACGGAGAGGCCGGACGACTACAAGAAGAACATGGACCGCCTCGAGCGCAAGTTCGAGACGGCGCGAAAGTGGGTCCCCAAGCCGGTCGTCGAGAACGGCTCGGGCTCGCGCGTAGGCATCCTTGCCTATGGATCGTCCGACTTCGCCGTGCACGAAGCACGGCACTTGCTCGCCCGCAAGGGAATGCTCACAGACTACCTGCGCCTGCGCGCGCTGCCGCTGACGGAAGAGGTCCCCGCGTTCTTCCGCGCGCACGATCGGGTGTATGTCGTCGACCAGAACCGCGACGCGCAGATGTACGACATCCTGCGCCTCGAGCTCGGCGGTGAGGCCGCGAAGCTGAGATCCATCCGCCACTATGACGGCTTCCCCTTGGACGCCGAAACGGTCGTCGAGGGAATCGAAGCCGGGGAGAAGAAGTAATGTCCTCCGTCGCCGAACCCAAGGCTCCCGCAACGAATCGCGTCGGACTGACCGTCAAGGAATACGGCGGGCTGAAATCGACGCTCTGCACCGGATGCGGGCACGACGTCATCACGCGCCAGATCACCCAGGCGCTCTACGAGATGAGCGCCGCTCCGCACAGGGTCGCCAAGATGTCGGGCATCGGCTGCTCCTCCAAGACGACCGCCTACTTCGCCGATCGCGGGCACGGCTTCAACGCCGTTCATGGGCGCATGCCGGCGGTCGCGACCGGAGCGATGCTTGCCAACACGACGCTCCTCTCGATCGGAGTCTCCGGCGACGGCGATACCGCCTCGATCGGCGCCGGCCAGTTCGTCCACATGCTGCGGCGAAACATCCCGATGGTCTACATCGTCGAAAACAACGGGGTGTACGGCCTCACCAAGGGTCAGTTCTCGGCCACCGCCGACGCGGGATCGAAGCTCAAGACCGGTGTCGTCAACGATCTGCCCGCGATCGACCTCTGCGCCATGGCGATCGAGCTGGGCTGCGCCTATGTCGCGCGGTCGTTTTCCGGAGACATGAAGCAGCTTCTGGCGCTCATCAAGGGAGCCATCGCGCATCGGGGCACCGCCCTCCTGGACGTCGTGTCTCCCTGCGTGACCTTCAACAACCACGAGGATTCGACGAAGTCCTACAAGTGGGCGAAGGACCACGAGATCCCGATCCAGGAGATTGGCTTCGTGCCGTACTTCGAGGAGATCACCGTCGACTACGACCCGGGCACGACCCAGGACGTGACGCTCCATGACGGCTCCCACATCCGCCTGAAGAAGCTGCGCGCCGATTACGATCCGACCGACAAAGCGGCGGCGTTCGAACTGCTGCGCGAGGCGCAAAGAAAGCAGGAATTCCTGACCGGCTTGATCTACGTCGATCCGTCCAAGAAGGATTTCCTCGCGCTGCTCGACCTGCCCGCCGAGCCGCTCGCGACGCTGCCCCTGGAGCGGGTGCGTCCGCCTCGCGAGGCGCTCTCCCAGATCATGGACGAGCTTCGCTGAGGAATCTCCGCGCGCCATGTCCAGAGTGCCGTCGCCCGAAAAAATGCCGCGCGCAATCGGCTCCACGCTGTTCGGCCTGGCGCTCGCCCTTTCGTTCGCCGGTTGCGCGACGCGCTACGGCCCCCAGGACGTCTGGGGAGAGGGTTACCTCGAGCGGAGAGTAGCGCCCGACCGCTGGGAGGTTCTCTTCGATGCGAGCGTCTTCACTCCGCCCGACAAGGTCGCCCGATACGCTCTTTACCGCTGCGCGGAAATCACCGTCGCCGACCATGCCCACTACTTCGTGATCCTTTCCTCCGGATATTTCGAGATCACCCATGCGGACAAGACGCGGCCCACTCTGGTCGATCAGGCACCCAACCCGGCGGCACCGAAACCCGCTCCGCACTCGGCAAAGCTCCTGATTCAGACCTTTCGCGACGAAAAGCCCGACGACTACCCCGAGGTCTATGACGCGAGGCAGCTCATCGAAGAAAACGCGTCGCTGATCCGGGAAACACATAAGTCCTGACCCGGAAAAATCGGCGGTTTCGGGAAGATTCGGCTCCGGGCGTCAGTTTGAGGATCGCGGAGGCCCCCATGCGCAAGCCAAACTGGCTCCAAGCCCCCGCCGCATTCGCATGTCTCGCGCTTTTGCTGCCGCTCATGGCGGCCGGCGCGACCAAGAGCGCCAAGACGCCTTCGAAATCCTGCGGCGCGTGCCTGGAAAAGGGAGAGATCCTGGACCCGGCACAGTTCGCTCAGGGCTATGAGCCGGAAGTCCGGAAGGCCTATGAAGCGGCGAAGAAGTATCCGGATCTCATCGATCGGATCCACTGCTTCTGCGAGTGCAAGGAAAGCAAGCGGGAGAACCACAAGACCCTCCTGACCTGCTTCACGAACCTGCACGCCGCCGGATGCGGGATCTGCCAGCACGAAGCCATCATGGCCGCGCAGCTCAAGGACAAAGGCGCCTCGGACGACGAGGTCGAGATCACGGTCGAGTCGCTGCACAAGACCGAGGGCCACCCGCGGACGTTCGGCCGGGGACTCTGACCGCGGCAGCCCGGCGTCACGTTCGAGAGGTAACCCGCGAAGACTGAAACGGGCCTTCGGGGTCCTGCCGCCGGACATCTCGCGCGCGCACTGCGGCCAGAAGAAAGACTCTTTCTGAGGGAGAGTCCCTCCGCACGCGCGCGAGATCTCTGTCCGGCGTCACCCCTGCGGCCCTCTCGACATGGCTGCATTGGCGACGGGACCGCCTCCCGGAGGAGCCGTGAGTGAGGGAGCATGGCCGCAAGAAGCGCTGGCCCCGGCAAGACTGCGACTGAACGACAAGCGAGGGCCTGGTGGCGACTCTAGCGGCATGGCCCGAGCGTGGCGACGAGGGAGGCGGGACCGGCGCCTGGGATTTCGCCACGCGAACAAGCGCTGAAGAATCACGTCCGGCCTGCGACCTCGGGACGCGGGATTCTGTATCGCTAGAATGAACGCGTGACGAACGCCCGATCTCCCGTCCCCTTCGGAATCACCCGCACCAAGCCTCATCACTACCGGGAGATGGCACGCATCGCCTGGGAAAACCGGGACGAGCTTCCCTTTGCCTGGCGAATCCTGACGAAGGGCGTTTGCGACGGCTGCGCTCTCGGAACGAAAGGGCTTCGGGACTGGACGATCGACGGAACGCATCTCTGCACCGTGAGGCTCGAGCTTCTTCGGCTAAACACCATGCCGGCCATGGACCCGTCGCGGCTCACCGACGTCGGTCCCCTGACTGCCCTCTCTTCCCGCGAGCTGCGGGCGCTGGGCCGCCTCTCCAAACCCATGGTGAGGCATCGGGGAGAACCGGGCTTCGAGCCGCTCGACTGGGAGGATGCTCTCAATCTCGCCGCGCGGAGGCTGAAGCAGACCGACCCCGACCGCATCGCGTTCTACCTGACCTCGAGAGGGATTCCCAACGAGACCTACTATGCCGCCCAGAAGGCGGCGCGGTTTCTCGGAACCAACCACGTCGACAACTCGGCGCGCCTCTGCCACGCCGCTTCGACCTCGGCCATGAAGGACATGCTCGGCTACGGGGCGTCGACCACGAGCTACCGGGAGTGGATCGGCGCGGACCTGATCGTGTTCTTCGGCGCGAACACTCCCAACAACCAGCCGGTCACCACCAAGTATCTCCATGCGGCGAAAAAGAGAGGCGCGAAAGTGGCGGTCGTCTATCCCTATCGCGAACCGGGATACGTGCGCTACTGGATTCCCTCTCTCTTCGGAAGCGCGACCTTCGGGACGAGGCTCGCCGACCACTGGTTCGAGGTGGACACCGGGGGCGACCTCTCGTTCTTGAACGGCGTCTTCAAGGCTCTGCTCGAAGAACCCGGCGGCGTCGACGCCGATTTCGTGCGAGAGCGAACCCGTGGGTTCGAAGAAGCGGCGGCCGAGGTCCGCCGCCAGGAGTGGAACGCGCTGGAGTCGTCGAGCGGCGCCTCCCGGGAACGCATGCGCGACTTCGCGCGGCTCCTGATCCGCAAGCCCAACGCGCACTTCGTCTGGTCGATGGGATTGACGCAGCATGCGCACGGAACCGACACGATCCGCGCTCTCGTCAACGTGGCGCTCGCCCGAGGCCTCCCGGGACGCCCGTTCTCCGGCCTGACACCCATCCGCGGCCATTCGGGGGTGCAGGGCGGAGCGGAGGTCGGCTGCGTTCCGGACATCGACGCGGCCCGGCGCGAACGCTGGGCTCAGGTCTGGGGCTTCCCCCCGCCCGGGCAGAAGGGACTCTCTGCCGTCGAGCAGATTCGCGCCGCGGCGTCCGGGGAGATCGATGCGTTCTGGATCGTCGGAGGAAATTTTCTCGAGACGGTCCCGGACGAGACACGCAACCGGGTCGCGCTCGAGAAGCCGGCGTTTCGGGTTCACCAGGACATCGTGCTGTCGTCTTCGATGCTGGTCCCGCCGTCGGACACCGTGCTCCTTCTCCCCGCCGAAACTCGGTACGAGACCTCGGGCGGCGTCACGGAGACCTCGACCGAGCGGCGGATCGCCTTCTCTCCGGAGATTCCCGGCCGGCGGATCCCGGGGGCCCGGCCGGAATGGATCGTCCTGACCGAGGCCGCCGCGCGCGCGCATCCGGAGAGAGGGCATCAGATCCGATTCTCTTCGACGCAGGCCATCCGCAACGAGATCCGCGACGCGGTGCCGCTCTATTCGGGGATCGAGACGCTCTCGCGCGCCGGCGACGCCGTGCAGTGGGGAGGCGAGCGCCTCTTTGCCGACGGCCGATTCGCAACGCCCGATGGAAGGGCCCGGTTCTCGTCCGTCGCGCTGCCGGAGCGGTCGCGCCGCGTCGGCACGTACGCGGTCTCGACGCGCCGGGGCCGCCAGTTCAACTCGATGGTGCAGCGCGACATCGATCCTTTGAACGGCGCAACGCGCGAGGACGTGTTGATGAGCGCGGCCGATGCCCGGGAGCTCGGGGTCGCCGACGGAGATTCCATCCGACTCGTCTCGGGCTGCGGAGAGTTCCGCGGCCGCGTGTTCGTCGCGCCCATCAAGTCCGGGAATCTCGAGGTCTATTTTCCGGAAGGAATGGCGCTCCTCTCCGGGGACGCGATCGACCCGGAGTCTCACGAGCCGGACTACAACACGTGGGTCAGGGTGGAGAAGGCATAGGTCCAAGGTCCAAGGTTATAGGAAGGTATCTTATGTCAGTTCTGATATAAAGAAGATCAGAACCTAAGTGATCAACCTTGAACTTTGGACCTTCAACTTTGGACTAGGTTGTCTTCTCGGCCTGCGACGGCGCGTTGAGCGGCCCCGGTCCCAGATCCCGGTCGGGAAGCGCGGCCCCTTCCTCCCGGAGCCGCTCGCGGCCTCCCGCGCCGGGGATCACCGGCGTCGTCGACGCGTCGTCCGGAGGGTTCGTCCCGTCGCCGGGATAGTAGGGGCGGTATCCGTACCCGTCCTTGACCGATTCCCCCGGCTTCTCGACCAGCTTGTCGATCCCGAAGACCGCCTGCTGGCGGTTGAAGAAGGCGAGCTCGTAATTTCGCGTCATCCAGATTGCGTCCTTCGGGCACGCGTCCACGCAGAAGCCGCAGAAGACGCAGCGCATCATGTCGATGTCGAACACGACCGGGTACTTCTCGTACGCGATCCTCGGGTGCTCCCCGGCGACGATCGTGATGCATTCGGCCGGACACGCCTGCTCGCACATGTAACAGGCGACGCACTTCAACGTCCCGTCGGCGCGGGTCTTCAAGATGTGCTTGCCGCGGAACCGGTCCGAGTAGTTCCGCTTCTGTTCCGGATAGAGAATCGTGGGCAGCTTCCGCACCCGGGTGATATTGGCAAGGAGATGGCGCACCGTCACCGCCATCCCTCTCAGGATCTCCGGGATGTAGAGCTTCTGCAGCAGCGTGAGCCTGGCCGGCGCCCGGCGCGTGACGTCGACGACGCCGCTCATCGGTCGAGCTCCCCTGCGATGATGTTGAGCGTTCCCAGCGTCGCGATCATGTCCGACACCGTGCCTCCGAGGATGATCTTTTCGAACGCCGCCA
>DATDNV010000353.1:0-3851 GCA_036518075.1 Thermoanaerobaculia bacterium | reverse complement strand
GGCCGCTTGCACTGGTTCGAGGTCGACCGCCGCCGTTTTCTCCGAGTTCTCGGAGGCGGGTTGCTCGTGTGCGCGGCGGCGCCCGCATTGCCGATGTCGGCTCAGGAGTCGGGTCGCTCGAGCGGCAGCCCGGAGACGCCTCGGGACCTCTCGGCGTGGATCCACATCGGCGCGGACAGCCGCGTGGCGGTGTTCACCGGCAAGGTCGAGATCGGCCAGAACATCCGCACGTCGCTGGCTCAGCAAGTGGCCGAAGAGCTGCACGTCCCCGTCGGAGCGATCGAGATGGTGATGGGCGACACCGACCGCACGCCCTACGACATGGGCACATTCGGAAGCCGCACGACCCCGACGATGGCTCCCCAGCTTCGCAGCGCCGCGGCGACCGCGCGCGACCTCCTGCTCGACATGGCGGCGGAGCGCTGGAAGGTCGAGCGTTCGGCGCTCGCGGCCGAAAACGGAAAGATCGTCGATCGCTCCTCAAACCGGTTGATGACCTACGGCGAGCTCACCCAAGGCAAAGAGCTGATTCACACGGCCGGGTCGCCGCCGGACTTGACGCCCGCGAAGGACTGGAGAGTGGCCGGAACGGCGGTGCCGAAGGTCAACGGCCGCGACTTCGTGACCGGCGCGCACACATATACGTCCGACCTCTCGCGCCCCGGAATGCTCTACGGAAAGATCTACCGTCCGTCCGGCTTCAAAGCGAAGCTGGCGAAGCTCGATATCTCGTTGGCCGAGAAGATCCCGGGCGTCCGGGTCGTGCGCGACGGAGATTTCGTCGGCATCGTCGCCCCCGACGCGTGGAGCGCCGAGCGGGCGGCCGCCGCGATCCAGGGCGAATGGAAGGTGCCCGCGCAGCCTTCCGAAGCCGAGCTCTACGAGTATTTGAAGACGAATGCCCAGAAGGACGACGCGTCCAAGACGCAGGCCACCGGCTCGGTCGAGGAGGGGCGGGCGGGCGCGGACTTCAAGCTCTCGTCCCGGTACACGGTCGCCTACATCGCGCACGCGCCTCTCGAGCCTCGCGCGGCCGTCGCGGAATGGAACGGAGAAAAGCTCACCGTCTGGACTGGAACACAACGGCCCTTCGCCGTGAAAGCGGAGCTCGCCGAAGCGTTTCGCATCCCGCCCGAGCGCGTGCGCGTCCTCGTCCCCGATACCGGATCGGCGTATGGAGGCAAGCACACGGGAGACGCGGCGGTCGAAGCCGCGCGCCTGGCGCGCTCGGCCGGCAAGCCGGTCAAGGTCGTGTGGACGCGCGAAGAGGAGTTCACCTGGGCCTACGTCCGTCCCGCGGGTGTGATCGAAATCGAGAGCGGCGCTCGCCGCGACGGCGCCCTCGTGGCCTGGGAGTTTCACAACTACAATTCGGGGCCCGCCGCCATCGCGACGCCTTACACGGTCCCGAACCAGCGAATTGCGTTTCATCCCGTCGACTCCCCTCTCCGCCAGGGCTCCTATCGGGGACTCGCCGCCACCGCCAACCACTTCGCGCGCGAGTCGCACATGGACGAGATCGCGCACGCGCTCGGCATCGACCCGTTGGAGTTGCGCCTGAAGAATCTGAAAGACGAGCGACTCAAGGCGGTGTTCACCGCCGCTGCGGACAAGTTTGGCTGGGGAAGATCGAAGCCTGCCGCCAGGCGCGGATTCGGGATCGCCGGAGGAGTCGAAAAGGGAGGGTTCGTCGCCACGTGCGCCGAAGTCGGGATCGAGGGCTCCACGCGCCGGGTCGTCATCCACCGTGTCGTCGAAGCGTTCGAGTGCGGCGCCGTCGTCAACCCGAATGGCTTGCGAAACCAGATCGAAGGGTCGATCGTGCAGGCGATCGGCGGAGCTCTCTTCGAAGAGATTCACTTCGAAAACGGCAGGATCACCAATCCGCACTTTTCGCGATACCGGGTGCCGCGGTTCCCCGACGTCCCCCGGATCGAGACGATCCTGATCGATCGCAAGGACCTGCCTTCGGCGGGAGCCGGAGAGACTCCTCTCGTCGGCCTGGCGCCCGCCGTTGCCAACGCGATCTTTGCCGCGAGCGGAATTCGACTTCGCGGTCTCCCTCTCGCTCCCAATGGGGTTCCAATGGTCGCCGCCAGCCGGGCGGAGCTCCGGGTCGAAGGCTAGAGCTTCCGCTCCAAGAATGCGGACCCGGCGATCGGATTGAACCGATAGGCCGGAATCGGCTCGAACCCGAGCGAGAAATAGAGAGCCTGCGCGTCTTTCATGAACGGAAGCGTGTCGAGCACCATTCGCTTGTAGCCGAGCTCCTTTGCTCTTTCGATGATCGCCTCGGCTAGCGTTCGACCGACGCCGTGCCCCCGACCTCCCGCGACCACGTAGAGGCGCTTCATCTCGCAGACATCTTTCTCGAGTTTGCGGAGGCCGATGCAGCCGAGCCAGCGACCGTCCTTTTCCGCGAGCAGAAAGACGCCGTCCGGCCGGCCGTACTCGCGCGGCAGGTCATTGACCTCGTTTTCGAAGTGCTGGAAGCCCAGATCGACGCCCAGCGACGACGCGTATTCCTCCACGAGACGGCGCGCCGCCGCCCACCGCTCGGGCGAATCACAGACGACGAGGCGCACGCTCGACGAGGTGCCCCCGCCAAACGTCAAAGAGGCTTTCTGCCCAGCGCGCACATCCAGCCCTTCTCGTACTCCTCGAAGACCTTCACATCCGAGTATCCCGCTCGCGAGAGGAGCTCGTCGTGCTCAGGGAGGCTCAGATGCGAGTAGCCGAACGGTCGCATCGCCTGGGCGAAGAGCTGGTTCCGGCCATCAAACTTTCCGCCTTTGTACGCCTCGGCAATGATGACGAAGGCTCCGCCGGGTTTCAGAACCCGCCACACCTCCAGCAAGTTTGCCGGTAATTCGGGCCAGTAGTAGTGAGTCTCGACGGCGGTCACGAGATCGAACATGCGATCGCCGTAGGGCAGCCGCGACACCGATGCCTGCTGAATCTCGACGCGCCCTCTCCGGATCGACTGCCGATTGTTCTTGCGCGAGACCGCGACGCTCGCTTCGGAGTAGTCGATGCCGCAGACCCGGCCCTGGCTCGCGATCGCGGCGAGCTTCTGAACCGTCCTTCCTCCGCCGCAGCCGACGTCGAGAACCGTGCTCCCGACGTCGACCGAGACGTGTCCGAGCCCCCAGTCGGTCAGATGGGAATGCCGCCGGTTCATGTCTCGGACGTTCAACCGGCCAAGCCAACCGGAGGGCTTGCGAAACTGATGGAGGAGCGAGTCCCTTGCTGTCATCTCCTACCTCATCGGATCACTACGGTTCGGGGCCGCGTTTGTTTGAGCCATGGAAACGAGCTCGGTTCAGCCGGACCGGATCGCCCCCGGCGACGAGGACCGCCCGTCTCTCGAACGCGTTGTCGCGGTAGGGATCACGGCCCCGCGCCCACTGAATGAAGCTCGACCCGAGATAGAGCAGGAAGAAAAGAACGCCCCACCGTTCGTATTGCCGCACGTGCGCGTGCTCGTGCGCCCGCTCCTTCTCCAGGACCTCGTGACGGACGCCCAGGACAACGTGGCCAAACGTGATCGCGAGAATCGAAAACGGAAGAGAAGGCAGGACGGAGTCGAGAAAGCCGCCAGCGACCTCGATCACGCCGTTTTGAACTCGCGCGCGGGCCCCGCACGCGCATGCGAAGAGAGCGAGCGCGATCCCGACGAGCGTTGCCGGCGCCGCCCAGATGTAACGGAGCGCAGACCTCGCGCGAGAGACCATTGCGCTCAACTCATCCTCCGGCGCTCTCATGCACCTGCGGCACCAGGCCGGACTGGATCGCGCTCACGATCGACCTCGGAGTCAGCACCTTGACCTTCGTCCGAGGCGAGACTCCCA
>DATDNV010000352.1:0-5147 GCA_036518075.1 Thermoanaerobaculia bacterium | reverse complement strand
CGCAAGTCCGACGAAGGACAGCCGCGGCGTCAGGATCCTCAGGTGCTCGGTTTTCGCGAGCATCGCCATTTCCGGGGACGACTCCGGGAGGAGATAGCGGAATGGATCTGCCGCCCCGTCGGTGAAATAGCCCGGCCGGCTGACCTGAATGTGCCCGAGCCGCGAGCGAATCGTTGCCTCTCGGAGGTTGACGAAGATCCACTCGATGAACCCGCCCGACACGAGAAGGGCAGCGACGCCGAAGATGATGGCGGAAAGGGCGATGAGAGATCGGACCCGGTTGCGAAAGACGTTTCGAAAGGCGAGCCGGAGGTCGCTCATGGACGGTCGGCCAGGGACATCAGGCGCGGCCCAGGCGGTTCGGACGCTTCTCGGTCCGGGATCTGTTCCGTAACTGTTTCAATCGACGGGACCTAGAGAAGGGTAACATGCCGCCGGGCGAGCTCGGCCGATCTTGGAAAGCCAGTCTGCTACCATGACGGACCCCCTTAACGACGGCCAGCGAGACTTCAAAACGATGCTCTGGACCGGAGTGACACTTTTCCCGACGTTTGTTTGCAACTTCACGTGTCCCTTCTGTGCCTTCTCGGCCGACCTGAATCAGCACCGCGATGAGCTGACGTTCGCCGAGATCGAGAGGCTCGCTCGGGAGCTCAAAAGAGTGCTCGTGCTCCACATCGGGGGCGGAGAGCCGTTCATCCGCAAGGATCTTCCCGAAATCATTCAGGCCATGTGGAAACACGCGCGAGTCCGCAAGGTCGAGATACCGACGAATGGCTGGAGCGCGGAACGGATCGTGCCTCCGGTCGAGCGAATCCTGGCGCACTGTCCGGGAATTCGTCTGAACGTGCGGGTCTCGCTCGACGGTGTGGGCGAACGGCATGACACTGTCCGCGCGCGTCCGGGCTCATACAAGGCGGCGGTCGAGACTCTGGCCTCGCTCGGCCGCCTCGCAGAGCATCGGCCGGGACTCTCGACCGGAGTCTGCCAGACCATCACCTCGCACAACCAGAATGAGGCGCTGGCGACCTACCGCACGATTCGAGACGAGCTCAAACCGGACGCGCTCGTCGTCAACGTTTGCCGGGACGGGAGCCAGGAGGATCGCGCCTGCCTCGACGTGCTGCCCTCCCGCTACGGAGAGGTCGTTCGCACCATGAACGAGGACGTCTCTCGCGGGAAGTGGTGGAACTATCCGAGAAGCCGCTGGCTGCGAGCGGCCTTTCTGAACGGCCTGCACGCAACGGTCTGGGATCTCATCGCACAGGAGCTCTCCTCGGGCCGGCCGCCGATTCGCTGCGCGGCGGGAGCGCGGCGAAGTCTGATCGTGTACAGCACCGGAGACGTGGCTTTCTGCGAGCTGCAGCCGGCGATCGGCAATCTGCGGCAGCACGGCGGCTCGCTTCGAGCTCTTCTGGCGACGGCCGAGGCGCGCCAGTCCCAGCGGGCTCTTCGCGAATGCGACAAACGACACGAGATCTGCTGGCACACGTCCGCTGCCGACCCTCGCCTGAACTTGCGGCTCGCCGCGAAGGTGCTCAGCCGGGCAGCGCGATTCGCCGTCCGCCGCGCGTTCGGGACACCGGCACCGCAGCCGACGTCATGAAGATCCTGATTCTAACCGCCGCGACGGGTGCCGGCCATCTCACCGCGGCACGCGGCCTTGCCGAGGCGTTCCAGGCCGCCGCTCCGGACGCGACGGTCAAGGTTTTCGACACCTGCAGCCACCCGGCGATCCGCGCCGCATCCGCGTCCTACAACTTCTTCCTTCGCCGCCCGCCGCGCTGGATGAACGCGTATTACCGGGCGGTGCATCTGTCCCGGCTTCCGCAGCTCGGTGCGTCCGTGACTCGCCGCTGGGCCAAACAGATTCTCCTGTCGGAAAGTCCGGACCTGGCCGTGTCGGTGCATCCGATCCTGAACTTCGGGATCGCCAGCACTCGGGAGCGCCACGCGCGCGAAGTGCCGTTTGCGATCGTCCTGACCGATCCCTACCCGCCGTTCTGGAAAGGATGGGCGGAGCCTCGGGCGTCGCGCACGGTCGTCCCCACCGCCGATGCGGCCGAGCAGCTGGCGGCCTGGGGAGTCCCGCCGGACCGGATCGAGGTGGGCGGCATGCCGGTGCCGCCGCTGTTCCAAAGATCGGCCGACGAGGAGTCGCGCCGTGCGGTTCGCGCGAGCCTCGGCCTCGAAGAAGGCCGCTTCACGCTTCTGATCAATGCGGGCAGCGCGGGCCGGCGGACGACGGAGCGGGTCCTCCGGCGTCTGGTCGCGGCGCGGGATCTCCACGACCGAATCCAGATCGTGTTCGTCGCGGGGCGCAATCGTCCCCTCGGCATCCGAGCCGCGCGGCTAGCCGCGCCCTTTCCGAAGGCGGCGCTGGATTGGTGCGAGGACATGGCGGCTCTCCTCGACGTCGCGGACGCGACCTTCACCAAGGCCGGCGGTCTCTCGGTTTCCGAGGCGATGGCGAAAGGCGTGCCCGTCCTGGTCGACGCCTGCGAAGGCGTTCTGCCGCAGGAATCGGGGACCGCCGGGGCGATCGAGCGCGGGAGATGCGGCTGGAAGATCCACGAGCCCGACGAGGTCGTCCGGATTCTTCGGGAGACTTCCGCCGGCGAGTGGGCGGAGCGGCGAAAGCGTGCGCTGGAGAGCGTGCGCGGAGGAGCGGCGTCGATCGCGCAGAGCCTGCTCGCGCTGCTGCGAACCCCGGTCGTTCTTCCCGAGAGCGCGGGGAGTCTGTCGTGAAGACGACCCTGGTCACCGGAGCCGCGGGGACGCTCGCGCCGTTCCTGATTCACCATCTTCTCCATGAAGACGATGAGCAGACCTTCGTCTGCCTCGGCCGGCGCCCGGACGCCTCCGAGACCGTGCGTCGGCGCATCGCCGCCCTCTGTCGGGGATGCGCACCGCGGGTCCGCGCTCCCCGCTTTCGATTCATCGTCGGCGACACCGGCATCTCGATTCCCTACGACGGGCGCGTAGACTCGGTCTGGCACTTCGCGTCCGACCTGCGAATGGATCCGAGCTCCGCGGAGGCGGTGCTCTCGGCGAACCTCGCGGGAACTCGGACCATTCTCGATTTCTGCGCTCGCAATTCCGCCACCCTGTACTACCTCTCGACCGCCTACGTCTGCGGGACGCGCTCGGGAACCATCGCCGAGTCGGACCTGCTCTGCGGTCAGAGCTTCCGCAACGCATACGAGGAATCGAAGGCGCGATCGGAGGAGCTCGTCGGAAACTGGCTCGTCGATCATCCCGGAATCGTTTTCCGTCCATCGATCGTCATCGGCGACACGCGGACGGGCGTCGCCCTTTCGTTTCAGGGTCTCTACCGGATGATCTGGGGTCTCTGGAGGCTGCGTGACCGGGTGCTTCATCGCGGCCCGCTCGCGACGGTTCTGCCCGAGCTGGTCCTCCCGCTGCCGGTCGCCCTGCCGTGCTCGTCGGCCGAGACCCTCTTAAACGTGGTCGGCGCCGACTATGTGACATCGCTTCTCGTCGCGATCCACCGGCAGCCGAGCGCGCTCGGCCGTGCCTTTCACGTGGTCAACCCGTCGCCTCCGACGCTGCAGGAGCTTCTCGATGTCACCGTGCGGCTCATGGGGGTGCGTGGGATCAAGCTGGTCGAGCTGGGAGCGGCGATCCTGGAGAAGGTGGACGTCGATCTGCGCCGGCTCAACGCCTGGCTCGGAGACCAGATCACGGTCTACTTCCCATACCTCTGGGGGCGGCATCCGGTCTTCGACATGTCGAACGTCCGCTCGGTGCTGGGCTCCGTTCCGGCGCATCCGAAGCTGGACGAGACGACGCTGGGGCGTCTCTACCAGTACGCGCTGGATCGAAACTTTTCGGCGGTCTGATTCGCAACACCTAGAGGTTGCTCTCAGGAGTTGTAGCCGCCCCCGGCCCTGCGGCATTCCCCGCCGGGACACGCGGCGGGCCTCGTGACGCCTGAGAGGATCTTTCCCTGCCCGCCGCTGCGCGAAATCGCTGTAAGGGAGAGCTTCTCCGCTATTCCCGTTCGGCCATAGCAGACCCACGCGATTTCGAGCGTCCCTCGGGGGAACGCCTCCGGGGCCGGGGGCTCGCATCGAGACTCGAATTCCTTTGCGAGCTCGTGTGGCGGGTCCGCCTTCCGCTGGCGGCGATGAGCGAGGGAACACACTCGATTCGGAGTGTCACCTCGCCAGGACCGCGATCGAGCGACCAGCGACGGCCCTCTGCGAGCCGCGGGCTTCTCCGGCAGCGGGGCCTCTCGGACGGCGCGCCACATTGGATGGTCTGCCAGAGCGGATGTGGCTGCGCCGTTCGAGCGGAGCGGCGGCCAAACCTGGGCTATTCCTTCGAAGCCGCCGCGTCCCCGCGAGGGAGATGCCCGCGGCTCGTAGCAAGAACTGTTCGGAAATGACAGCTAGACCAGCTGATCCGTCGTCACGGCTCGCGTGCTCACTCCCGGCAGCGGCTCTCCCTCTTCGTCGACCAGCTGGTCCGGAATCCAGGTAACGGGCTGCGGAGAGAAGGCGATCTCGAGAAACTGCCGACAGCCATGGGCGTATGCGGCGCGAACCGCATCCCAGTGCCGTTCCGGGCTCGAAGGCTGACGCGCGAGGAGCTCGCGAATCCGACCGGGGTCGGTCTCCGCGCGCCCGGACGTTCCCATGAAGACCGGGACTCTTGGTGGATGGACGGTGATCTCCGAAAGGACGCGAGTCAGTCGAGGCGCGACCGATGTGAAAGCGGCGGTGTGGTAGGGGCCTTCCACTTCGAGGGGCACGATGCGGACCGGCCATCCGTGTTCCCGCGCTTCGCGCGCCAGCCGCTCGATCTGGTCGACTGGCCCCCCGATCGTTCCCTTGCCCCTGCTGTTGCGCAGCGCGAGAGCGAGTCCCGGGAAACGCGGCAGCTCTTCGATCAGGTCGTCGAGGTCGTCGGTCACCACCGCCGCGAGGCCTTGAGGCGGGGTCAGCCCGGCGCAAACGTCCGAGAAGGCCCGCGCACGCTCGGCGAGGAAGATGCCGGAGTCCTCGACCGAAAGAGCGCCGGCAGCGACGAGCGCCGCGGCCACGCCCACCGAGTGGCCGATCGCGCCGGCGATCGGAGATTCGGGATGCCGTGCGCGAAAGGCAAACCAGTGGCCGAGGTGG
>DATDNV010000351.1:0-3449 GCA_036518075.1 Thermoanaerobaculia bacterium | reverse complement strand
TACAGGACGACCGGCACGATCACCGGCCGCAGGTCGAAGCTGCGGCGGCAGGCGCGCTTGGCGGCCAGCGCCACCTCCGCGCGGAGCCAGTCTGCGTCGGCGCGCTCTTCGGGGCTCGACCGCGCGAGGACGCCGCGGGCGGCGCGCCGAATCTCGTCGGCGATCTTCTCCTCGTCCCCCGCCACGCCCCGCGAAACGACGGCGATCTCGCCGTTGAGGGATCCCGACAGGAACACCACGACGAACCCCTCTTCTGCCATCTGCCGCCGGTCTCGCACGACGTCCGGCTCGATCAGCTCCGGCCGCGCGTCGAAGTACACCCTTCCGGCGTGCACCGCCGATGGTTCGACGCGGACGCCGACATCGGAGACGGTCAGGCGGTCGCCGTTATCGAGGAGGCAGACGCGATCCCTCGGAATGCCGGACTCGACCGCGATGTCTCCGGCGGCCGCGAGCATTCGGCGCTCGCCGTGCACCGGTACGACGACCTTTGGCCGCAGCCAGGAGAGCCACTCCGCGATCTCGTCCCGGTGCGCGTGTCCCGAGACGTGAACCGGTGGCTCGTGCTCGCGTACGACCCGGGCGCCGCGGCGCACGAGATGGTCGGTGACTCGATTGACCGACCGTTCGTGTCCGGGAATCGTCCGCGCGGAAAACACGACGACGTCACCGGGACCGAGCTTGAGGTCCGCATGTTCGTCGAGGGCCAGACGGTACAGGGCGGAGAACGGCTCGCCCTGGCTCCCGGACGCGAAACAGAAGAGACCGGAGGCCGGTTCCCGAAGCAGCTGCGCGGGAGTGAGCCGAAGTCCGGCGGGAACGCGCAGCCGCCCGAGTCGCTCCGCGATCTCGACGACCGCTTGCACGCTTCTCCCGAGCAGCGCGATCCGCCGGTGCAAGCGCTGCGCGATACCGATCGCCTGCGCGATGCGAGCGACGTGAGACGAGAAAGTCGTCAGAACGATGCGGCCCGGCGCGTGAACGAGGGCCGCGTCCAGTCCGCGCCCGGCCACTCGCTCCGAGAGAGACCTACCAGTGCGCTCCGCATTGGTCGAGTCGACCAGCGCCACATCCACTCCGCCCCCCGCCGCCGACAGGAGTCCCTCCCGATCCGTCACCTCACCGTCCGGAGGGTCCGGGTCGAGCTTGAAGTCGCCGGAATGCAGAATCCGCCACCCTCCGAGCTCGATGGAGACCGCCGCCGAATCAGGCACGGAATGAGAGACTCGAAAAAACGTGAGGAAGCCGTTTCCGGCTGCGATGCGTTCCCGCGGCCGCGCTTCGCGGAGACCTTCGCCAGAGCGTCCTGCTTCTTCGAGCCGCCGTCGCGCGAGCGCGAGAGTGAAAGGAAGGCCGTAGATCGGCGCATCGCACCACTCCCGGAGAAGCGGGACGGCACCGATGTGATCCTCATGACCGTGGGTCAGAACGACGGCATCGATCGCCACATCGCGAATGGCGCCGAGGTCCGGCGCAATCCGGTCGACCCCGGGAAACGTCTCGTCGGGGAACGAGACTCCGGCGTCCAGGAGGATGTTGGTGTGTTCGCAGCGCAGCCAGAGAATGTTGCGGCCGAACTCTCCCAATCCGCCGAGGGGCACGAGCTCCAGCGGCGGTCTCATGACGGCGGGGAGCTTTTCGCAAGCGCCAGGTAGTCGTCGAGCGTGAGCTCTTCGCCGCGCGTGCGAGGGCCCCAACCGCGAAGGGCGAGGGCCGCTTCCCAGACGCGGCGCTCGCCGAAAGGGGCGAGCGCGTTCGCCAGGGTTTTGCGCCGCATTCGAAATGCGTGCGACGCGAAGGTCAACGCCCGATCGCGAACGGCCGACTCCGGAGGATCTTCGCGTGGGGACATCTCCACGACGCTCGAGACCACTTTTGGACGTGGACGAAACGCCGCGGGGGGAAGGTCGAAGAGGACTCGCGCCGTGGCGCGCGCCGCCACCCGAACGGAGAGATATCCGTAGTCCTCGTCCCCCGGTTTGGCCGAGAGCCGCCGGGCCACTTCGCGCTGGACGGTCGCGACGATGCGACCGATGGCGTGAGGCTCTTCGATCGCCGCGATGAGAATCGGGGTCGCCGCGTTGTACGGCAGGTTGGAGACCAGGACCGCGGGCCCGGAGAACCCGGCGTCGGTCAGCCACTCGCCGAAGGTCTGAGTGAGAACGTCGCCGCGAGCGATGTGCACGCGCGAACCCGCGAACTCTTGGGAGAGCGCTGCCGCACGCGCGGGGTCGATCTCGATCGCGAGGACATGCGCGGCGCGCTCGGCGAGCGGCCTGGTCAGCGCTCCGTCTCCCGGCCCGACTTCGACGACCGTTTCTTGAGGCCGGAGGCGTGCGGCTTCGACGATTCTGACCGCGATATCGCCGCGCACCAGGAAGTGCTGCCCCCAGCGCTTTCGCGCCGGAATCACGAAGCGAGGTTATCAAATGGTAAAATATCGGGATCTCGAGGCGTTGCCTTGCTGCCCGTACAAACACTCGACAATCGCCGTCTCGAAAACTTCTTGGAGCGCCACAAGGCGCACTATCCGTATTCCGGCGAAATCGAGATCGACACGTTCCTGCGCGAGATTCTGCAAAAGGCCAATGAGTTCGTCCCGTCGGAGGCGGGCTCGATCCTTCTGGACGATCCGATCACGAAGAACACCGACGACCGGCTCGAGAACGATCTGGTCTTCATCGCGACGTTCGGGCCGGAAAGCGAGGAGCGCCTCTCCAAGAGAATCAACGCCCGCGTCGGGATCGCAGGCCACGTCTACAGCTCGGGCGTCGGATACATGACGGAGGACGTCGTCGACGATCCCTACTTCTACCCGACGTACGATCGGGAAGGATTTCGGTCGACGTCGGTTCTGTGTGTTCCGATTCGAATCGAGGCCGCGGTCTGCGGCGTGCTCGAGCTCGTCAATCGGGCCGGCCCGGGAGGTTTTCGGGAGAAGGATCGGCGGCTGCTCGAGATCTTCGCCGACTACGCGTCGATCTCGATCCAGAATCTTCTCGATGCGCGGCGCGCCTACGAGGTCGCCAAGCGGGACGGCCTGACGGGGCTCTTCAACGAGCGGTACCTCCATCTGCGCCTGACGCAGGAGCTTTCCCGGATCTCGCGCGACGGCGGCGATCTCTGCGTCGTCTTCCTGGACCTCGACAATCTGAAGTCGGTCAACGACTCCCATGGGCATCTGGCCGGAAGCCAGGTCCTGCGCGAGGTCGGCTACGTGCTCAAGCGGACGATCTCAGACGAGCGCGCGACGTTGACCCGCTATGGCGGCGATGAGTTCGTTTTGATTCTTCCCGGCCAGTCGCTCGCGGAAGGAATGGAGACCGCGGAGGCGGTGCGCGCGGCGATCCGCGACGCGACGTTTCTGTCGCGTCCGTACGGTTTCAACGAGCCCGCGCTCTACCTTCAGGGAACGATCAGCGCTTCGCTCGGCGTCGCATCGATCCGCT
>DATDNV010000350.1:0-10343 GCA_036518075.1 Thermoanaerobaculia bacterium | reverse complement strand
AGAAGGACGTTGAGGAAGCAGTCCGGTGCCTGCATCGAGAGTTTTTCGGATAAAGACAGAGCCTGTCATTCCGAGGCCGAAGGCCCGGGGAATCTGCCTGGCAGATTGAATTGCAATGAGAATAGATCCCTCGCGCAGCCTGCCCCCGAACAGGACGGGTGACTCGAAGCCTAAGGAGCAGATCCCTCGCTTCGCTCGGGATGACAGGAATGGGTGAGAGGCTCGGGATGACAGGAAGGGTGAAGGGCTCGGGATGACAGGAATGGATGAGGGGCTCGGGATGACAGACTAGACAACTCGGGATGACAGACTAGGAGCGTATGCGCGTCGGGATCGTGGGGAGAGGCAAGATGGGCCGCGAGGTCGAGACGGTCGCGGCCGCGAGAGGCCACGATGTCGTCTGGACGCTGGCCTCCTCCGAGAACGCGGACGGCAGGGGGATCACGCCCGACCGAATTCGTTCGGCCGACGTCGTTTTCGAGTTCACTCGCCCTTCGGCCGCCGCGGCGAACCTCTTCGCGCTGGCGAAGGCAGGCGCGCATGTCGTCTGCGGAACGACCGGCTGGTCGCAGGAGCTTCCCCGCGTCGCCGACGCCTTCGTCGAGGGAGGAGGCGCTCTGGTCTACGGCGCGAATTTCTCCGTCGGCGTACGCCATTTCTTCGATCTGGCATCACGGGCCGCGCGCCTCTACGTGCCGGCCGGATACGCGGCGTATCTCACCGAAGAACATCATGCCGAGAAAAAGGACGCGCCTTCCGGAACGGCGCGCGTGATCGCGAATCTCGTCGAGGCGGAGACGGGTGCGCGGTTGCCGGTCTCGAGCGTCCGCGCGGGAGCGATCCCGGGCACGCATCGGCTGGTCTTCGAGTCTCCGGAGGACGAGATCGAGATCATCCATCGAGCGCGAGGGCGGTCCGGCTTCGCCAAGGGGGCGGTCTGGGCCGCCGAGCGCGTCGCCGGCCGCACGGGAGTCTACGAATTCGGCGACCTCCTGAAGGAAATGCCGGGAGTTTCGGAAAGGTAGATGGTAGATGCGGAAAGGAGCAGGATCGTGAATCCAAATCTTAGAATCGTTCAGGCGCCGTTCTCGAAGAAGCCGCGGCGCCGAATGCCATGAGAGGCGCAGCCACGGCGGCGAAGACCGCGCCGACCCCGACGAACTGGAGAGGATGCGGAACCGCGCTCATCACCCCATTCGACGATAAGGGGCGGATCGACTTCGGCGCTCTCGAACGGCTGGTCGACTGGCAGATCACTCAGGGAATCGACTTTCTCGTTCCCTGCGGAACGACCGGCGAGTCGGCCACGCTCTCGGGGACCGAGCGAAAGGCGGTCACCGCCGCCGTCGTCAAGGCGGCGAACGGACGCATACCGATCATTGCGGGTGCGGGCGGAAATCACACCGCCAAGGCGGTCTTCTGGGCGCGCGACGCAGCGGCCGCCGGCGCCGACGGCATCCTCTCCGTCTCGCCCATGTACAACAAGCCGACAACGGAGGGGCTCTTCCGTCACTTCTCTGCGATCGCCGAGGCGACCGAGCTGCCGATGCTCGTCTACAACGTCCCCGGCCGGACGGGGTCGGATCTCGACGTCGACACCATCCTGCGGCTCGCGGAGATCCCCCGCGTCGTCGGGCTGAAGGAAGCGTCGACGAACTTCGGAAAGATCGCCCGGCTGATGACGGCCCTCCCCGAAAACTTTCTCGTCTTCTCGGGGGAAGACGCGACGGCGCTGGCCCTCATCGCTCTGGGAGGAGTCGGTGTGATCTCGGTCGCATCCAACGAAATTCCGGCGGAGATGAGCGAGCTCACGCAGGCGGCGCTCGACGGCCGGTGGGGCGAGGCGCGCGCGCTCCAGCGACAGTGGATCGCGCTGATGGAGATGAACTTCTGGGAATCGAGCCCGGGTCCGGTCAAGTGCGCGATGGCGCTGATGAAAAAATGCGGGGAGACGCTTCGGTTGCCGCTCGCTCCCGTGCGCGACGACACGCGCCGGAAGATCCAGGCCCTGCTGGCGTCCCAGAAACTTCTGCCCAAGAGAGCGCGTTGACGGCGCCGGAACTCGCGCGACGCATCGAAGCGATCTCCGCGCGTCCCGACGATTTCCCAGCGCCGGACGCGCGGGCGGCCTTCGAGGAGCTCAAACGCGGATTGAACGCCGGGACGATCCGCGCGGCGGAAAAGGAGGGGTCCGCCTGGGTCGTTCGAACCTGGGTCAAACTCGGAATCCTCCTGGGCTTTCGCATCGGAGCGCTGTCCCGTGTTCTCGCCGCGTCGGGCTTTCCCTTCTTCGACAAGGACACGATGCCGCTGAAGGATCTGACGGCCGGTTCGGGAGTGCGGATCGTGCCGGGCGGCACCGCGATTCGCGACGGCTGTTTCCTCGCTGCGGGCGTCACGCTGATGCCTCCCGCGTACGTGAACATCGGAGCCTACGTCGGGGCGGGGAGCCTGATCGACTCGCATGCGCTCGTCGGATCCTGCGCCCAGGTGGGGGAGCGGGTGCACATCTCGGCGGGTGCGCAGATCGGAGGAGTGCTCGAGCCTGTCGGCGAATTACCGGTGATTCTGGAGGACGATGTGTTCGTCGGCGGCAACTGCGGGATCTACGAGGGAGCTGTCGTGCGGGAACGCAGCGTCCTCGCGTCGGGAGTGATTCTGACCGGCGGAACCCCGGTCTTCGATCTCGTGCGCGGCCGGTCCTACCGCCGGGAGCCGGGCCGGCCTCTGGAAATACCTCCGGGTGCGGTCGTAGTGCCGGGCGCGCGGGCGATCGAGGAGGGTCCGGGCCGCGAATGGGGACTCTCCCTCCAGGCCCCCGTCATCGTGAAGTACCGCGACGCTCGCACCGACGCCGCGACCGCGCTCGAGGGGTTACTGCGCTAGATGTCGTTTCCGAACGGGTTGTTTCGAGGCAAGGTCGACGCCGCCCAGGCCCTCGGCATTCCCCGCGGGACCACGCTGCGCGCCTCGCGAGACGGGAGGGAGACGATTCCTGCGCGCCGCTCACGAAATCGCTGCAAGAGAGAGCTCCCGTCAGTGTGTTTCGGCCAATGCAGACCAACGCGATTTCGAGGGTCCCTTCGGTGGAATGCCTCCGGCCTGGCTCACATCGAAGCATGACCCACGTCGCGAGGCCTGGCGGCGGGCCTGCCTCCCGGAGGAGGCTGTGAGCGACGAGCATGGAAGAGTGGATCTTCCCTCCCGCTGAAGCTGCGAGGAGCGACCGAGCGACGGCCCAGGCGCCCCATGGGAGCAATGCGTCAGGAAATGACTTGGACCGAGACGATTCTTTCGTCTATATCAGATCTGATATAACACCGAAGTGCGGCCACGGTCAGGCCGCGAGATTTCGCCGGAAGCTCCGCCAGCGTCCGCTCGATCCCCTCAATCGCCCGTACGCCACGACGTGGTGCGAGAGCGCGGGATCCCTCTCGATCTCGCGGTCCTCGATCGCAAGCAGCGCGCGAACCGATTGCGTGCCGGCAGCCGAGCGAAGCCAATCCTCGCGGAGGCAGGGAAACAGGAGGTCGACGATCTGGCCGCCGTAGGGCCTCCAGGCGACGGTCTCGAAGAACCGGTGGAAGAACTCGGGGATCTCCTGGGAGCGAACGGCTTCCGAAGGGTCGTCCGCCTGGATCGGCGCCACGAGCTGGTCCCGGACCTTCGCCTCCGAAGGAAGCAGGTCGAGCAGGTTCTGGGCGAACTCGAGCTTGGCTTCCGACCACCCGTCTCGCGAAGGGCCGACGAACTCGTCGAAATAGATCGCCCCGTTGGGCTTCAGCGTGAAGGCGAGACGGCGAAAAAGCCTCTCGAGCTCGGAGACGTGATGAAGCGAAGCGTGAAAGAAGGCGATGTCGTAGCGTTGGAACAACAGGCGCGGATCGTCGAAATCGCCGATGCGATAGGCGATGCAGCCATGACCTTCCCGGCGCGCGGTTTCGCGCGCCTGCTCGAGCGATCGGGCCGAGATGTCGAAAGCGTCGATCTCGAGAACGAGGCCGCAGCGAACCGCCGAGCGCTCGAACGCGCCCAACCCGCATCCGAAGGAGACCCCTCGCAGGAACGGCTCGCCGGCGTGAACTCGCCGAAACCAGTCGAGAGGCCACTCGTCGGGAGATCCGCTGACGCGTCGGTTGATCGCATCCCGACAGAGGGGATGGGCCATCCAAAACGCGGGGTCGTTGGATTTCTCCCGGTTCTCGTCCCAATACTCGGCTGCTCGCTTCGAGATCGGATCGGCCACGGCCGCACCTCCGTCTAAATACGGAGTCTCGTTCGTGCGCGTCTAACCGGTCCGCGCGCGCGGTCTTCGAGAGACTCCCGACGTCAGGCCGGCGTCACAGCGCCGCGACGTTCTGGAAGTACTTGGCGAAGGCGGCCATGCCTCCCTCCGCCTGCCCCCAGTCGAAGTTTTCGTTGGGCGCGTGGTAGCCGTGCTCCGGAAGCGAAAGGCCGAGAAAGAAGACCGGCGTCTTCAGCACCTTCTCCATGGAAAGCACCGCTCCGATCGATCCGCCTTCCCTCACGAAGACCGGTTCCCTCCCGAACGCGAACTCGATGGCTGACTTGATGGCTTCGGCGTAGGGGCCCGTCGTCTTGCCCTGATAGGAGGGCAGCGCGTGCTCGGCGGAGACCTTGACATCCGGGTTCTTCGACTTGACGAAGTCGGTCACCAGCTTGACCACCTTCCGGGGATTCATGTCGGGGACGAGCCGGCAGGACACGATCGCGGTGGCCTTGGGCGGAATGATCGTCTTGACCCCGGGACCCTGGTAACCGCCCGCGATGCCGTGCACTTCGAACGTCGGCATCGTCCAGATCCGCTTCATGACCTCGAGCGCGTCGTTGGCGCGCAGCGTCTTGTAGAGGTGATCTTTCTTGAAGCCGCTGACGGTGAAGCCCGACTTCCTCAGATCCTCGAGCTCCTTCTTCGTCGGCGCGACGACGTCCTTGTAGAAGCCGGGGATCTTGACGCGGCCCGTCTTGCCGTCGACGCACTCGGAAATGAGCTGACAGATCTCGGTGACGGGGTTGCGCGCGGCGCCGCCCGCGGTGCCGGAGTGTTGGTCGGTCTGGCCGGTCTGGAGCTCGAACCGAAAGCCCTGAAGTCCGCGCAGGCCCGCGGGCTGCGCCGGCCGGGAGCGAGACACCCAGACCGTGTCGGAGACCACGACCGAATCGGTCGAGAACTCCTTCGCGTGTTCGCGGATGGTGCTCTCGAAATGCGGGCTTCCGATCTCTTCTTCCAGCTCCCAGAGAAAGTGGATGTTCACCGGAACGTCGTTTTCCCAGGCATAGCGCGCGCCGAAGAGGGCCGTGATTGCCGGACCCTTGTCGTCGGTCGTGCCGCGGCCCAGATACCGGTCGCCGTCCTTGACGAACTCGAACGGAGGGGTTCGCCAGTCCGGGCCCTCCGCGGGCTGGACGTCGAGGTGGTTGTACACGGTCACGGTCGGAAGTTCCTCTCCGCGGTCGAAACGACCGTAGACCATCGGGTGTCCTCGGGTCTCGTAGAGGGCGGCGCTGGCGCCGCAGGACTCCAGCAGCTGAACCGCGTATTCGGCGCCGCGGTGCACTTCGCCCCTGCGATCCGGCTCGACCGAGACCGTGGGAATCTCGACGAGAGTTCCCAGCGCCTTTTCGAACTCACCGCGCTTGGCCGCCGCGTACTCCTTGAGCTGGCCCCTCGAGAAACCGACCGTCATGGAACGCTTCCTCCTTTGCGGATTTTCGCTGCGGCCCCTTCGAACGCGGGTCCGCGAGGGGCGGGATTCTATTACCTTTCTCCTCGCGTGAACCCCGCTGGTCCGATCCTCGCCGCCGCCGTATTCGTCCTTCCCGGCGCCGTTTTCGTGAGGCGGCGGGAGTGGGAGAGGGCGGAGCCCGCGGAAATCGCGGGGATCGCGTTCGCCGCTTCGGCCGCGTTCTGGGCGGTCTCGTTTTGGCTGCTGCGCGGAATCCGGGTCTCGCTCTCGCTCTTCGCGGCCTCCGTTCTGTCCGTATCGGTGGTGGCTCTGGCGATCCGTGGACGGCGAGCCGTCAGAGCGGGCGCGGCATCCGGACGCCCGCGTCGCTTTGACGCGCCGTGGCAGCTCGGCTTCATTCTGATCGTTCTTGCGCTGCGACTCTTCTTTCCGTCCACGCGAATCGCCTATTCGGGCGGAGACATGACGGCGCATGCGGCGACGGCGGAGGAGATCGTTCTCGCAAACGGGTTTCCAAAGAGTCAACAGCCCCTGTCGCCGGTTTCGCGATTCGGCGAGGTCTCGCCCGGTTTTCATGCGCTGTCCGCGCTGGTGTCGCTCTGGACGGGAGTGCCGACGTATCGATCCACGATCTGGGTCATGTCGGCGGCGATGGCGGGCGCAACGTTGACTCTCTACGCGCTTCTGCGGTCGTTGTCACTCCCGGCAGCGGCCGCCGCGGCGGGATCGGCCGGCGCTCTCCTTCTCGCCCGCAATCCTCAGTTCTTCATGCAGTGGGGAGGAGCCCCGTCGATTCTCGCCGCCGCGATCCTGTTCCTCCTGTTCCGGGAGGCGTTGGATCTCGGAGCGCGATGCGACGCTCTTCTGCTCGGCCGAGCGGCGCTGCTCGCGGCCGGAGCGCTTCTCGTCCACATCCTGCCGGTGATCGCGTTCGCCTGGCTCGTTCTTCCGGCGCTCTTGTTCCGGTCACGAGGCGTACCGGGCCGAGGCCGAAATCTTCTGCGCAATGGACCGATCGTCCTCGTCGGCGCGGCGATTCTCGCTCTGCCGTTTCTCCTTCGGGCGCCGCTCTCCGTTCCTCCGCAGGCGGTCGCCTGGGCTCGCAGCTGGTTCCCCGCCGAGATCCACGGGGCTCTCCGCCTGCAGGATCGGTTTTCTCTCCTGCGAGGACGAGGGGCGGGCGTCTGGTCGTGGCCGTTCTATCTGGTGACGTACCTCGGAATTCTGCCGGTCACGCTTCTCGTGTCCGGGCTCGCGATCGGATTGATCCGCAGGCGCGCGTCTGCCGGGATTTTCATCTGGATCGTTGTCGGCAATCTGATTCTCTTCGCCGCGGCCTTCGGCGAGTTCTTGCCGGGATGGCCAGCCCTGTACCCGACGCGGATCGGCCTCTTCCTGGCGGTGCCGCTCGGAGCGGCCGCCGCCGAGATCTTCCTCTCCCTAGCGACCGTTCCGCGGATCGGGCGCGCCGCGCTTGCGGTGATCGCGGCCGGGCTCTTTCTCGCGGAGGGAGTGAAGCTTTCGACGCTGAGGTACGGGACCGCGTTCTACGAGTCGGCGCGGTCCTCGGCCGGATCTTTGTTCTCGATTCCGCTGAACGAAGCCATGGGCGGAGCCTTCTGGGTCGCGACCTTTTGCCGCGATAACTCGGCCGTGACACGGGACGATCTCTCCGCTTTCGAATGGATTCGTGCTCAGACGCCGGCAGCGTCGGTGTTCGCAAACAACCCCGGCGACGGCGGATGCTTGATCCCGGCGGCGGCGCATCGAAAGATCTTCGATCCGCACTATTACTGGTTCTTCGATGCACCGGAAATGGAGGCCTGGAGGGCCCGCACCGAGATCGATTACGTGTTCGTCGGATCTACTCCCGCTCCTCCCTGGGCAACGCCATGGACGGCGGAGCGCCTCGATCGCGACGAGCGAGTCGAGCTCGTCCGCGCGTTTGGCCGGAGCCGCGTCTATCGGGTTCGAGAACCGTTTCGCGCACGCTTTCGCTAATTGCCAGGTGTGATTTCTCAAAACCTCGTCGCGCTCGGAGGCGCTGCGCCGGGACCGCCGCCCTCGTCGCCACGCTCGGGCCATGCCGCGAGAGCGACCCACCGGGCCATCGCTTGTCGTTCGGTCGCACTCTTGCGGGGGCCAGGGCTTCTCTGGGCCACGCTCCCTCACTCACGGCTCCTCCGGGAGGCGGTCCCGTCGCCGGTCCAGAGGATCGGGTCAGACCTAAGTCATGCTGAGAGGGCCGTAGGGGTGACGCCGGACAGAGATCTCGCGCACGTGCGGAGGTAAACATCTGAACCGGCCCGCTGCGCGGGCCAATTAACTTTTCTGACCGATCGCGCTCGAGGCCAGATCCGCTCTCGTTCAAAAAATTTCCGGCCGCCTGGTCGCGGCACCGAGCGCGAAGCGCGACGCACCGAGCAGCCACAGGCTTCGACAAGCGCCGGGTCGGCCCGGCGCTCACCCGCGGGTCCGCCCGCGGCTCACCGACCGCCGCGGCCCGTTCGCGCGAGATGCCCGGCGGCAGGACCCCGAAGGCCTGGATCACGGGGAACAAATCCTGAGCTGACTCGTCGCCCGCGGACGCCCTCCCGACTCCGGTTCTATTTCTTCTTCGATTGCTTTCGGGCGGGCTTCTTTTTGACGGCGGGCTTCTTTTTGGGGCTGCCCTTCTTTTTGGGCGGCGTCGGAGGGGCAACCGGTTTCTTGGGCTTCGCAGCCGCTTTGGCAGGCGCGGCGGCCGCGGCAGTCTGCCGCTCGGTCGCGGCCTTCTTCGCCCGCGCGTTCTTTCGCGCAAGAGCGGCGGCTTCCTTTTTCTCGAGAGCGCGCGCCTGCGCTTCTTTCTCTTTCTCGGCGAGAATGTCGGCGAGCTCCGGCTCCGAGACGATCGGCGCCTGAGGAAGCCGCTTCTTCACGATGTCGGTTCGGTCCACCGGAACGCGGAGCAGGTAGATCGGAAGGTCCCGTGTTTCCCGCGCCTTGGCGAGATAGTCGGCGGTCTCGAGCGCATGGGAAGGAGCGCTGGAAAAGTCGACCGCGATGGCGTAGGGCTTTTCCTTCTTCGCGAGCTCGAAGAACCCGGGCCAACGGGGCTCCGTCACGACGATGTGGGCTCCGCTCTTGGCGAGCTTTTGCACCCGGCCGTTGCGTTCGGCGTTCTGAAAATGCAGGTAGAGGACGCTCATAGAGACGCGCACTATAGCAAGTGATGGCCGATGAGGTGGTAGGACGAAGGACGTAGTTGGTGAGCGGCCCCAAGTCCTACGTCCTATGTCCTACGTCCTCCTCCCGGTAGTGACTCCCCCTGGAGACCCGGTTGTCCGAAGCGGCCCGGCGGATGGCGAGCGCCGTCTGGACGCCGTTGCGCAGGCCGACGAGCGCGTCCGACATGGTTCCCCGGCGATAGAAGTCCTCGATCTCCACTTGCAGCTCCGAAAGAATCCGCCCGGCCCGGTCGAGCCGCCTCTCCGATCGAAGCAACCCCACGTAGTTCCACATCGTGTGGCGGATCACCATCCAGTCTTGCGCGATCAAGGCCGCGTCGACCGGCTCGTGCTCGGGCTGCCAGGGCCGGACCTGCGGCAGCGGCCTCGCGGCGCGGCGTTGGGCTTCCCGGGCGGCCGCTTGCCCACCGCGCCAACCCCAGAGAAGCCCTTCCAGGAGCGAAGTCGACGCGAGCCGATTGGCTCCGTGGACGCCGGTGCAGGAGATCTCGCCCGCCGCGCGAAGGTGCCCGAGAGTGGTCCGGCCATCGGCGTCGACCGCGACCCCTCCACAGGAGTAGTGGGCTGCAGGGACGACGGGGACCGGACCCGCCGTCAGATCGAAGCCGAGCTCCAGGCAACGGGCGGTCAATCCCGGGAATCGCGCGCGAATCCAATCGGCGGGCTTGTGCGAGATGTCGAGTAGAACGTGGGATTCTTCCCGTTCGAGCATCCGCTGATGGATCGCTCGCGCAACGACATCGCGCGGCGCGAGCTCGGCGTCCGGATGGACCTCCCGAAGGAACTCCTTGCCCTGCGCGTCGGTGATCCGCGCGCCTTCGCCGCGCAGCGCCTCGGTCAGGAGCAATCGTCCGCGCGCGTGCAGAAGCGCGGTGGGGTGGAATTGGATGTATTCGAGATTCAGGAGCCGCGCGCCGGCTCTCCGCGCCATCGCGATGCCGTCGCCGCGCGCACCCTGCGGATTGGTCGTATGGAGGTAGACCTGACCCAGGCCTCCGGTGGCGAGGATCGTCTCGCGCGCCAGGCGCGGCCGGACTTCGCCGCTCTTCCGGTCGAGGAGATAGGCGCCGATGACGGCGGGCGGACGGTATCGGTCGGAAGGATGGGTCGAGTCATGCGAGAGTGTCAGCAGATCGACCGCTGTCGTTCCCAGAAGCCACTCGACGTTGGGCTCGCGGCGAAGCGCTTCGATGAGCGCCTTTTCGATCGGCGCGCCGGTCTCGTCCTTGACGTGGAGCACCCGCGGCACCGAATGGGCCCCTTCGAGCGTCCAGTGGAAGCCGGAGCCTTCGCGGTCGAATGGAACGTGGAGCTCGTCGATCAAGAGCTGTTGGACGAGATCGGGTCCTTCGCGCGCGAGGAGCCGCACCGCTTCGGGCGAGCAGAGACCGTCTCCGGCGCGCTCGAT
>DATDNV010000349.1:0-4090 GCA_036518075.1 Thermoanaerobaculia bacterium | reverse complement strand
AGGCAATACGACGATCGTCTTCATGATCACGTCCGACCCGCCGCCACTGCCCGTGACGGTCAGCGCGACGTCGTAGGAAGACGCCGTCGAGAAGACATGGATCGGGTTTTCGTCCGTCGAAGATTTTCCGTCGCCGAAGTCCCACGACCAGGATGCGGGAGCGCCGAGCGAGAGATCCCGAAAAGTGACGGTCTGCCCGGCGAGCGGATTGGTCGGCGAGTAGATGAAATTCGGTTTCAGCGTCGAGGACGCGGGCCCGTCGCTGGAGCGCCCGAAGAGCACGTAATGAGGCTCCGGGCCGCCCGCCTCCTGCGTTTCGGCGACCGCCATGGTCGTCCAGAGGTTCGTGAGGGTCGAGTGGACCCGCGTCGTGAAGAAGTCGCCCCATCGATTCGCGCTCGGGCTCTGGCTTCCGGCGACGACCAGCTCGCTTTCCAGCGGCGAGAGGGAGTGCCCGTTGACGCCGTCGCTGATCCAGATGACCGAGCCGAGAAAAGTCTGCGGCCCGACGACGCTCATGGTTCCGGCCACGTCCCCCCGGGCGTTGACGGCGGCCGACGGATATTGCCACGCCGTTTGCGGGCTTCCGATGACGGCCTCGCTCAAAAGCGCGCCGTCGCTCGCGCGAAGAACCGCGGCCTGGACGTAAGGGAACGGATGAGCGCCGTTCTGCGCCGCGTTCCACATCACGCCGATCTCTCCGCGGCTCGCCGACCGCCACGCGGCGGCGATCCGATCATCCGCTCCACCGCAGGGGTTCACGCCGTTGGGATCGGGACAGAATGCGTATCGACCCGCTCCATCCGAGTAGGGAGTGACCGCCACGTCGACGAAGGACAACACGCTCGACGACTCCGGCAGCATCAGGAGCCGTACGGCAGACGTCGCCGGGTGAGTCAGAAAGAACATCGTGTCGTTCGCGCCCTGGACCGGCTTCAACTGGCCTACGTCGGTCAGAGTGAAAAGATCCCAGCTCGCGAACTGCCCCGCCGCGAGATCGTCCAGAGAAAAACGGATCACTACGGAAGCGACGAAGGCCGACGATGCCAGACTCGACGAGAAGACGTCGCCGCTCAAGTAGAGGAAATTGTCGGAGACGCCGAGGTCGGTCACGTCGAGAACGAAGCCCGGGGGAAAGCCCCCCCGCAAGCTCTGCGGAGTCAGGTCGAAATAGGAAAAGACGCGCGACGACTGGTTCGTCTGCCCCCGGGAGACCGCAATCCGCACGATGTTGCCGTTGACATCGCTCGCGTACTGCAGGGTCCACACGAGAAGGTCGCGCGAAGCAGCGTAGATCGTCCGCTGATCGCAGCAGAAGCCGCCCTTGGCCGGAGGAAACGCCGTCGCCGGGTCGAGGAAGCTGAAGGCCGCCCCACCATCGGTGGAGAGCTGCGCGTAGTGGTTCCCCGTCGAGAAGATGACGTCGCCGTTGACGGCGAGGCTCGGCTCGGGCGTCTGGTTGTTTCGATTCGCGAGAGGAATCGAGATCGTCGTGTCGGTGAACACGACGAGGTCGGACGCAGAGACGTTCGCCGCCGCCGGCCGCACAGGAAGCCCGGACGCGATCGATGGCACGACCGCTGTCCGGCGAGCTTCCGCAGGCAGTGCGGCTCGAGGGATCGCGCGGACCGGCCTGGCGGGCGGTGGGAGGCTGGCGTCGTCCCGGGGCTGGTTCGCGGACGGAGACACAGTGATGGTGACCACTCTGGCGCTTCCCGGCCGGCCTTCGACGGAGCTCGCGGCGTAGGGCATGCGGGGCAGCGGTTCCGCAGCACCGTTCGCCTGCAGGGGCTTCGTCTGTCGCGCCGGCGCCGCTGCGATAACCAAAACGAAAGCGGCGATGAAGAACCCGAAGTCGCGCGCCTGCCGGCCCTTCGAAGGCCGGGCGACAATCATTTGTCCTGGTACCTCTCGCGCGGGATCATAACGTATCGACCGAAGCGAGACGGAAGTTCATCGAACCCGTTCCGCTTTCTCGATCTCGCGGCCAAGACGCTCGATCTTTTTCCTCGTGGTGCGATTGCGGCGCGGACGCGTCGGGGAGCGGTTCCCCCGGGCACGTCGCGCCGGGCCACGGCCGACTCTCTCGACGTTATTCCTGATTGGAGCGGGCAACGGGGTTCGAACCCGCGACATCCAGCTTGGGAAGCTGACGCTCTACCAGCTGAGCTATGCCCGCCCGGCAGATCGAATATACCGAAGCTCCACGGCAGCGGCAACGCGGCAGGGCTGTCCGCTAGACAAAACACGACCAGCGCCTTAGCATTCGCGAGGCTCAACACGGGAAATTGCGAAGACTGGTCAGGGAGGGCGTCTCGATGAGCATGACGTCTCGACTGTTCCGTCGCGCCGCCTTGTCGGTATGCGCATTCCTCTTGGGCGGTTTTCTTTTCGCGGCGACCTATCTCCCGATCTCGGACGCGGAGCTGGCCCAGCGATCCCCGGTCGTCGTTCGAGCGCACGTGGATTCCGTCGCGGCGCGCCTGGAAACCCTCTCCGGGCGGACACTTCCGATGACGATTGTCCGCCTCCAGGCTCTGGAAGTTCTCCGTGGCCGGCTTCCCGATTCGAATTTCCGACTCATCCTTTCCGGAGGCCACGTCGGAGACCGCGTCCTCTGGGTTCCCGGAACTCCCTCTCTCCAGGCCGGGCAGGAAGCGATTCTCTTCCTGCGGCCTGTTCCTGGCCGCAGGAGCGATTACTTTCTTTCGGAGTTCGGCCTGTCTCACTTCGACATTCGAAGCGACGCCGAGGGACGACGTTTCGCTGTGCGGCCGGTCTTTTCCGCCGAAGAGGACGCCTATTTGTCCAAGCTCGAGCCCACGCTCACGCCGTCCCAACCGGGCAGCGCGCCGCTTCTAAGGGACGCCTCTTCTCTCGTTGCGGCTGTGAAGGCGGTCGCCGCCGGGCATCGGCCTCCCGAGGTGTTCTACGCCCGCCCGATTGGAGGCGTAGGTGCGATGGGACCGATACGGCCGTTGTGGGTCAACATCGGGGGACGGGAACCGGGCAATTGCGGTGGAACTCCCTGTCTGTTTCGCTGGTTCTGGGACACTGCAGCATCACCGAACGGGGTCGTAACGATCTCAGGAACGCAATCGAACCTCTCGGATTCTTCCAATGGCACTCCGACCGTGCAAAATGCGGTCAACCAATGGCATGGGGTAGTCGCTAGCGACGTTCGTTATTCCGGACCCGCCGCTGGGGGCAACGTATCCATACAACTCGATGCGCCCTCCAGTTTCGATGGAGGTGTCGCCTTCAATACACCGCTCCCTTGTGGCTCCGGCGGCGTCCTGGGCCTCGGCGGGCCCCAAAGCGGGCCCGCTCCAATCGGCGGCTTAACCTTCAAGGGAGATGCAAATTATTTCCCTGTTGTGAGCGGAACCGTCACCATGCGGATTCGGACGGGGCCGGCCGGCTGTTACGACGTCGCGGTCTTCCTCTCGGGTGTGCTGCACGAGATGGGGCACACTCTCGGCCTCGGTCATCCTGACACCGGCCAAAGCACACACAGCACGACGACTGCCGCAGATTGGTCCGGCGCGGTAATGAAGTCGGTCATCCCCGCGTCCCACCCTTCGACGCCGCAGACCGACGACATTCAGGCGATTCAGTACTACTACGGCACAGGCGTCATTCCCACACCGACCCCGACTCTTTCGGTGACACCGACGCGAACACCGACCGGAATCTCCGGGACCCCGCGCGGACACGTGACGCCGCTTCACTTCGTGACCCCGAAACCCAACGTCAATGGACGCAGCTGACGGCTCAGCCGTATTGCAATCAGAAGGAGATTTCCTATGAAGACGATCGCGACGTTGGCAGCCGTGGCGGCGCTTTCCTTTCCACTCGCAGCGGCGGCGCAGTCGGACGACCTCTCCCGGTCCGGGACCGAGGCAATCGCGTCGGGTCTTGGGATCAATCTGCCGCTGGTGGCGCGGTTGATCGGGGCGGGTTCGACGCTCTACACATCCTCGGTCGACGTGGCCAACAACACCGCCAATCCCGCCCAGGTCGACTTTTATCTGGACGGCATCGACATCGCCTCCTCCGCTCCGATCTCCAAGACCGGCAGCATCTCTTC
>DATDNV010000348.1:0-2847 GCA_036518075.1 Thermoanaerobaculia bacterium | reverse complement strand
AGCAACTCATGGCGGCGCTCATGGGGGTCGTTGTGTTCGTGCTTCTCGTCGTCGTCGGCGAAATCGCGCTCCGGCTCGCGGGCCAACAGGTCGCGGAGTGGCTGGCCTCCGGGGTCCCGCTTACGGGCTGGAGACAGGTCTTCGCTTCTGTGACCGATTTCTTCTCCAGGTATTTCGCCGTCATGTCGCCGCTGGTTCTTCTCGCTTGCGTGAGCGCGGCGGTTGCTCTGGCGCGCGCCTGGGGAAGGCGAGCCGCCTGATTCCGTGAAGCAGGGCCCCGGCGTCTCCGGAAGGCGGCTGGCGTCGGGCAGGGAAAAGCCGGAGATTCGCGCAGTTACTTCACGGGTCCTGTCGTCCCTGGCCGAGCTCGGCGTCCTGCTCAGGCAGGACAAGCAACTGCCGAACGTCGTCACACTCGTCACCGGCGAGCGCCTCTCCTCTTCCTGGTGGTCTCATCCCAAGGGGCGTCTCATCTTCCGAGTCCTCGACGAGCTCTCGGACCACTCGGATGTCCTCGTCGTCAAACTGATCGATCAGAAGGACACGTTCGTTCATCGAAAGCTGTGGGCACCGTTTCTGGCGGTTGCCACGTCGCGCGAATCGTGGCAGCTGCGAAAGCTTTCACCGGCCGCCCGAGCGCTGCTCCGCAGGATCGACGCGACCGACAGGCCGCTTCGTTCCCGAGGACCCGCGGTGAAAGAGCTCATGGCGCGCCTGCTCGTTCATGGCACCGCGGTCCACACGGAATCCGGGAGGCACGAGATGGCCGTGGAGTCCTGGCCGACATGGGCGAGGGGCGCTCGCGTCGCCGCCAGCCGGTCGGCGTCGTCGGCGCGCGCGGCCCTCGAACGTTCATGCGAGGGGATCGGAGCCGCGCGAGACGCCTTGCCCTGGACTTCGGAAGAAGTCTGAACCGGCGAGGATGACGGTGTGAAGCGGGTCGCTTCGTTTCTTCTGACAGGATTCGTGCTGTTGGTCGGTGTCATGGTCGTCCGCACTGTCGGGTGGCGGTCTCGACAGATGCCGGCGCAACGCGGGGCGCCCCTTGCCGTGGACGCCGATGGAGCGGCCACGCGCCTTGCAGGGGCGATTCGAATCCCGACGATCTCCGAGCCGGAGGATGCCCTCGATGCGAACTTCGCCGAGATCCAGGCCTACCTCGAACGAACCTTTCCGCGAGTGCATTCGACTCTCCAGCGGGAGACCATCGGACCACGTGGAGTTCTGTACACGTGGCGCGGCGTCGCATCCGATCTTCCGCCCATCGTTTTGATGGGCCACCTCGATGTCGTGCCGGTGCAGCCGGGGACAGAGGGCGCGTGGAAGCACGCCGCGTTCAGTGGAGACCTGGCTGACGGCTTCATCTGGGGGCGAGGCGCCCTGGACGACAAGGTCAGCGTCCTGGGGATTCTCGAGGGGGTCGAGGCCCTGATCGCGCGCCGATTCGCGCCCCGGCGCACGGTGCTGCTCGCGTTCGGATGCGACGAAGAGATCGGCGGAGCAGCCGGCGCCGCCCGGATCGCCGAAGTCATCCAGCAAAAGGGAATCCGCCCCTGGCTCGTCATCGACGAAGGCGGCTTGATCGCCACCGGAATCGTTCCGGGTGTTCAGGGGCCGGTGGCTCTGGTGGGAATCGCGGAAAAAGGTTTCATGAGCGTCGAGCTCTCCGCCCAGGGCGCGGGCGGCCATTCGTCGATGCCGCCTCCGCACACGTCGGTCGGCGTCGTGGCGCGGGCTGTTTCGCGCCTCGAACAGCACCGCTTTCCCGGAAGACTGGAAGGCGTCATCTCCAATTTCTTCGACTACGTGGGGCCCGAGATGCCGTTTGGCATGCGGTTCTTCTTCGCCAATCGCTGGCTCTTCGGTCCGGTCATCGAGCGAAAGCTCGAGGCCTCCCCCGAGACCGACGCGGCGATCCGCACCACCACGGCCGCAACGATGTTCGAGGGGAGCCCGAAGGACAATGTTCTGCCCGCTCGAGCCAGAGCGGTGGTCAACTTCCGGATTCTCCCTGGCGACGATTCTCGATCGGTGCTCGAGCATGTCCGGCGCGTCGTTGCCGACCCCGCTGTGACGGTCAAGAGCCTGGAGGAAGTGAACGAGCCGTCATCGGTTTCGTCGACCGACTCTCCGGGATGGATTGCCTTGCAGCGCACGATCCACCAGGTCTTTCCCGATGCCGTGGTCGCGCCCTACCTCGTTCTCGGCGCAACCGACGCTCGCTACTACTCCTCGCTCAGCTCGAGCGTGTACCGGTTTCTTCCCGTGCGCCTGACGAGCTCCGACCTGGCCAGGCTCCACGGCACCGACGAGAGGATCTCCGCGGCGGCCTATTCGGAGGCGGTGCAGTTTTACGGGCAGCTGCTCCGCAATACTGCGCAGTAGGCGCTCCCCGCGCGCGCAGGAGAAGTCCTCTTCGGGGGAGGTGTGGGGGATCCGGATGGGAGGGGGCGGCCCTCGTCCGAAGAGGAATACTCGATTCGCTGCGACTTCATTCCATCGTGGTCTAATCGGCTCGCCTCGGGCTTCAATCGTGATCATCGCCCTGGCCTCGCCGCGCGTCGCTTCGACCCTGGATGAAGGGTTGGAGAAGATCCGTCGGCTTCTGTCCGAGGCGTCGGAGCAGGGCGCAGAGATCGTCTGCTTCCCCGAGGCATACCTGCCCGGACTGCGCGGCCAGGACTTCGAGGTCCTCGCCTTCGATTTGGAAACACAGAAGCAGGCGCTGGAAGCGGTGGCGAAGCTCGCGCGCGACCACGGCATAGCGACGATCATCGGCATGGAGAGATCTTCGGAAGAGGGCCGGCAGATCCTCTCGTTCGTCATCGACGGCCGGGGCCGAATCCT
>DATDNV010000347.1:0-6177 GCA_036518075.1 Thermoanaerobaculia bacterium | reverse complement strand
GAGACCCAGCAGTTCCCGCGAGACCTCTTCCGCCGTCTCGGGGAGCTCGGATTCCTCGGAACGATCTTTCCGGAGGAGTACGGGGGAGCGGATCTTTCGTACCTCGACTACGCGGCGATCGTCGAAGAGATCTCCTCGGTCGACGGCTCGATCGGCCTGTCCCTCGCGGCCCACACCTCGCTCGGCTCCAATCACATCTTCGCCTTCGGCACGGAAGCGCAAAAGCGCCGCTACCTGCCGAAGCTGACCAGCGGCGAGTGGCTCGCGGCCTGGGGTCTGACGGAGCCGGAGGCGGGCTCGGACTCGGGAGGAACGAAGACGACCGCCGTGCGGGACGGTGAGACCTGGGTGCTCAACGGCTCGAAGAACTTCATCACGAACGCCTCGGTCGCCGGAGTCGCGGTGCTGATGGCGGTGACCGATCGGTCCGCGGGGCGGCACGGGATCTCGGCCTTCATCGTCGAGCTCGATACGCCCGGGATTCGCGTCGGGAAGAAGGAGAACAAGCTCGGGATGCGGGCGTCGGACACCTGCACTCTGGTGATGGAGGACTGCCGCATTCCGGCCCAGCAGCTGCTCGGCGCTCTCGGAAACGGGTTCGTGAACTCGATGGAGATCCTCGACGGCGGGCGAATCTCGATCGCTGCGCTGTCGATCGGGATCGCGCGGGGCGCGTTCGAGGCCGCGCTCTCCTACTCGAAAGAGCGGCGCCAGTTCGGAAAACCGATTTGCGAGTTCGAAGCGATTCGGTTCTACCTGGCCGAGATGGCGACCGACATCGAAGCGGCCCGGCTCCTGACGCAGCGCGCCGCGGCGGCGAAGGACGCCGGAGAACTCGAGTCGCGGTTCTCCGCGCAGGCCAAGCTCTTCGCCTCCGAGATCGCGGTGCGCGCCACCGATCGCGCCGTGCAGATTCACGGCGGATACGGCTTCATGAAGGATTTCCCGGTCGAGAAGTTCTACCGCGACGTCAAGCTGTGCACGATCGGCGAAGGGACCAGCGAGATTCAGAAGCTCGTGATCGCGAAATCCCTGCTGGGATGATGATTCCAGATTCAGAATTCAAGATTCAAGATTGATACAAGCGGGAACGATCCCCGGCCTATTTTGAATTTTGAATTTTGAATCTTGAATCCGTAATCCGCGGCGTCCTCGCCGGCGACGTGCGCCACATCGGCCGCGCGATCTCCGCCGTCGAACGGGGGAAAAGCTCCGAGATTCTGGAGGCTCTCTTCGACCGGACCGGGCGCGCGCGGGTCATCGGAATCACGGGACCGCCGGGCGCCGGCAAATCGACTCTGGTCCAGCGCCTGGCTCAGTCCTATCGAAAGCGGCAGAAACGAGTCGGTATCGTCGCGGTCGATCCCTCGTCGCCGTTTTCCGGCGGCGCCATCCTGGGAGACCGCATTCGGATGAGCGAGATCTACACCGATCCCGGCGTCTTCATCCGGTCGATGGCCACGCGGGGCGCTCTGGGCGGTCTCGCCCGGGCGACCGCGGACGCCGTCGACGTGCTCGACGCGGCCGGCTACGAGGTGATCCTGATCGAGACGGTCGGAGTCGGCCAGGACGAAGTCGATGTCGTCCAGGCGGCCGAGACGGTCGTCGTCGTGCTCGTTCCGGGTTTGGGAGACGACATCCAGGCGATCAAGGCGGGAATCCTCGAGATCGGAGACGTCTTCGTCGTCAACAAGGCCGATCGGGATGGCAGCGATCGAACCGCGGCCGAGCTCGCGATGATGCTCGACCTCTCTCCGCCGTCGTCGTGGCGTCCTCCGATCTTGCGGACCGTGGCCACGCGCGGCGAGGGGGTCGAGGAGGTGGTCGCGGCTCTCGAGGCGCACGCCATCCACCTCGCGTCGGGCGGGGAAGGGGCCCGGCGGCGCGAAAAGCGGATTCGCGCGCGGCTGCTGGCGTTGTTGGCCGAGCGGTTTCGAAAAACGGCGGAGAGCAGGCCTTCCGAGCGCGACGATTGGAAGGAAGCTGTGCGGCGCGTGCGCGACCGTGAGGAGGATCCGTACTCGGTCGCTTCGAGTCTTTTCGACCGGGTGGTCCGCGAGACCGTGGAAAAATAGGAGGCCGACGGCGGGTCCGGTCCCGCCTCCACTATGTCGACATACAAGATCGATCACATCGGCGTCGCCGTCGCGTCCATCGAAGGGGCGCTCGCCGCGTACGCCGCGCTCGGCCTCCATCCGGCGCACCGCGAGGAGGTTGCGGGGCAACGCGTCCGGACGGCGTTCCTGCCCGTCGGCGGCAGCTCGATCGAGCTTCTCGAGCCGACGTCGGAGGATTCGCCGGTCGCGAAGTTTCTCGCCAAGCGCGGCGGCGGAGTCCACCACATCTGCTTTGCGGTGGAGGACATCGACGCCACGCTCCGTGACCTGGCCGGCCGCGGGTTCCGGCTCATCCACACGAGCCCGGTGCCCGGCGCTCGCGGAAAGCGGGTCGCATTCCTTCATCCCGAATCGGCCAACGGCGTGTTGATCGAGCTGTCCCAGGATCCGCCCGGAGGGCGCCGGTGAAGCCGGGCGACTTCGTTCTCGTCCACCTGTCCAATCCCCGAGAGAAATTCTGGGGGATCCTGAAGGAACGAGACGTCACCGGTATCGTCGTCCGGGGCTTGACGCTCGAAGGGTTCGAGGAATGGATGCGGGAGATCGTGCACAAGGAGCCGCCGTCTTTCTTTCCCGCGACCGTCTTTTTCCCACTTCCGCGGGTCGAACGCATCTTCGCCGACGAGACGCAGGGAGAGGTGATCTCGTTCTGCGAACGCTTCCAGCGCGCGGTCGGCGAGGACGCGAGGTACTACCTGACGCCGATCAGGGAAGAATTGTGAATGATGAGTCGTAAATCGTGAGTCGCCGGGACTGACACTCGTCGCGCGCGATTCCCAATTCTCGATTCACCTTTTCTGGCTGCCGGGAGACTCGATCTCGACCGCTGGGACGGTACGACTCGCGCTCGAGTTAGCAGCGCAAATAGTCTCCCTGCCAATCCTTGATTTTCTTCTTGATCACGTCGCGATCGTGGATGTCGTTGGTCAGGACTTCCCGAACCAGGTCGGGCAGCTCCGGGTCGCTCGCGAACCGAAGCGCGATCAGCTGATCGGGATCGAGCTCGAGGATCCGCGCCGCGAGATCGGGCGGGAGAACCTTCTTCAGGCGCAACCGCATCTCCAGGCGGATCACGCGATCCTGCACGGTCAACGCGAAGGTTCGCGTGAAGAAAAAGAGCCCGAGGATCGCGAGTGCCATGAGGAGGTCCCACGCGGTCGCCAGGGAAGGGCCCCGCACGAGTTGGACCAGCGCGCGGAGCACGTTGATCGCGAAGACTCCGAAAATGACGAAGTGGTACAGCGGGACGAACCGGCGGTGGTTGGCGAAGTTTTGAGGCACCTTCTGAGCCATCGCTATCCTCTCCCGAGCGTTTGCGGTTCGCGCGGAGGCGAGCCGGCGACCCCCCTTAGAGGATCACGTTCTTGATGAAGTAATCGGCGGTGGTCAGGCTTCCATTGACGATGAGCCGCGCCTGCTCCGGGTTCATCTCGAAAGCTCCTGCCGACTCCCCGCCCGAGGTCGTCAAGACGATGTCGATCGTGACCTCGCGACCCCTGGCCGCCAGGTCGGCAAGAATCCTCGCCGCGGCCGCCAGCGTGTTGAACACCGCCTCCTCGGTATTGGCGGTCGCCAGCAGCCGCACCTTTCCGCGGTAGGTCGTCAACCGGTACTGGGAAATCGAGGCGCCGTCCAGGATCCGGTGAAAGGGCTCTTCGATCAGAGGATCGACGCTCTGAAACGACGAGGCGCTGCCGCCCGCGCTGGCGCCGGCAGACTTCGGGGCCGGTGCGCCGAGCGTCACCTTCTTTTCGCGGATGTAATTGAGCAGGCTCTGCGTCGGCGGTGCGGTGGGCGCGGGGGCGGCGTGCGAGTCTCCGGAGTCGATGGCGATGACGTTGCCCGGATTCTCCTTGTTGTACTTCTCGGTGCGCGGAATGTCGATCTGGTCGAGGTCGTAGCTGACGACCGTCCCGTTCTGGAGAGTGATGATCGCCTTCGTTCCCTTCACCAGGAACGGTTCCCGGGCAAAGATGATCGAGCCGTTCTTGAGAATGACGTTGTAGGCGAGGGCCGTCGAGGCGCCGAACAGAAGCGCCGCGACCGCGAAAACCGCGATCCGTTTCATCGGAGGCCTCCCGCGCTCGGGTTTGACACGATTCTGTCCGCCTCAGATGATAGCACCCCCATGCTCATCGTCATGGACGCGGCGGCGACGCCGGAAGACGTCCGTCGCGTAGTCACGACGGTTCAGGGCCTCGGGCTGCAGGCCCATCCGATTCCCGGCGCGCAGCGCACGGCGATCGGCGTCACGGGCAATCGCGGCGCCGTCGAGCCCGCCGCGTTCGAGAATCTCCCGGGCGTCTCGGAGGTCATTCCGGTCTCGGCGCCCTACAAGCTCGTCTCCCGGGAAGCCAAGCGCGAGAACACAGTGGTCTCGGTCGGCGGAGTTCCGGTGGGCGGCACGAGGGTCGCCGTGGTCGCCGGCCCGTGTGCTGTCGAATCGGAGGCGCAGGCGCTCGAGACCGCGAAGGCGGTGCGCGAAGCGGGAGCGACGCTTTACCGCGGCGGCGCATTCAAGCCCCGGACCTCTCCGTATTCGTTCCAGGGCCTCGGCGTGGAGGGTCTCAAGATTCTTTCGAAAGTCCGCAGCGAGACCGGGCTTCCCATCGTCACCGAAGTGCTCGACACGGAGACGGCGGAGGTCGTCGCGGAGCACGCCGACTGCCTCCAGGTTGGCGCCCGCAACATGCAGAATTTCTCCCTGTTGCGCAAGGTCGGCCGGATCGGCAAGCCGGTGCTCCTGAAACGAGGCATGTCGGCGACGATCGAGGAGCTGCTTCTGTCGGCAGAGTACGTGCTTGCAGAAGGCAACTACAACGTGATCCTCTGTGAGCGGGGCGTGCGGACTTTCGCGGATCACACACGCAATACGCTCGATCTCTCCGCGATTCCCTATGTGCAGCGCATCTCCCATCTTCCGATCATGGTGGATCCTTCCCACGGCACCGGAAAACGGCAGAAGGTCCTCCCGCTCTCCCGCGCCGCGGTCGCGGTGGGCGCGGACGGGCTCTTGATCGAAGTCCATCCGCATCCGGAGGAAGCGCTGTCCGACGGCCCGCAGGCGCTGCTCCCGGAAATGTTCGCCGATCTGATGCGGCAGGTGCGGGACCTCGCCGGCGTCGTCGGGCGTTCCGCGTGAACGGGCTCCTCGTCCTGGAGGACGGCGCGTGCTGGCGCGGCGAAGCGATCGGCCGGCCCGGGACCTCCTTCGGTGAGCTCGTCTTCAATACGGCGATGAGCGGCTATCAGGAAGTTCTGACCGACCCGTCCTACGCCGGCCAGATCGTCGTCATGACCGCCGCGCACATCGGCAACTACGGTGTGTGCGGCGCCGAAGCCGAATCCGAGCGCGTCCACGTCGCGGGATTCATCGCGCGCGACTTTCCGCGAAGATGGAGCGGCGCGGGAGGGGAAGAAAGCCTCGCGGACTACCTGGAGCGGTCCGGAGTGCTGGGCCTCCACGGGCTCGACACGCGCGCGGTCGTGCGCCGCATCCGGACCCTGGGGGCGATGCGCGCCGGAATCTCCACGGAGGTCGATGATCCGGAGGAGCTTCGCCGGCGAGTCCTGGCGTCTCCGCCCATGCTCGGGAGCGATCTGGCGCTCGCGGTGACGCCGTCGGCGTCGTCGGTTTTCGAGATCGATACGCCGCGGTTTCACGTGGCCGCGCTCGACTATGGGATGAAACGCAACATCGTGCGGCTGCTGAACCGCGCGGGATGTCGGGTCACCGTCTTTCCGGCAACCGCCTCCGCCGAGCAGATCCAATCCGTCGAGCCCGATGGGATCTTTCTCTCCAACGGGCCGGGCGATCCCGCGGCGCTCGCGGGCCCGATCCGCACGATCGAGAAGCTCATCGGAGTGCGGCCGATCTTCGGAATCTGTCTGGGCCACCAGCTTCTCGGGCTCGCCCTCGGCGCCCGCACCTTCAAGCTCAAGTTCGGACACCGCGGCGCCAACCACCCGGTCGCGAGGACGGCGACCGGCAAGGTGGAGATCACTTCACAGAATCACGGCTTCGCGGTGGACGCAACGTCGTTGCCGGCAGCCGTCGAGG
>DATDNV010000346.1:0-2195 GCA_036518075.1 Thermoanaerobaculia bacterium | reverse complement strand
GACGCTGCCGATCCTCATCTACTCATCGGTGAAGCGGGGAATCACCCCGGACATCAACGCCTTGTCGACGCTCATCGTCCTGGCTTCGGTAGCGGGGACTGTGCTGATGTCGCTGCCGTCTCGAGCGCGGATCCGCGCGTTTCAGGTCGTCTTGATTCTGGGAATCGTCGGCTTTCTCTGGGGCCGTGCCGCCGGTCCTCGCAACCATCTCAACGTTCTCATGTGGAGCGAGTACATCGACCCCAAGGTCGTCGAGGACTTCGAGAAGCGGTTCGACTGCCGTGTGACGCTCGACGTCTTCGAGGATCTGGAAAGCATGCTCGCCAAGCTCCAGCAGGGCGGTTCCTCGCTCTATGACGTTGTGACGCCCTCGGACTACGTCGTGCCGGTTCTGCTTCGCCTCAAACTTCTGGGTGAGATCCGGCACGAGCACGTGCCCAACATCGCCAACATCGACCCGAAGTTCGCGGGCCCGCCTTTTGATCCTGGTAACCAGTACACGGTTCCTTACCAATGGGGAACGGTCGGCATCTATCTGCGCCGAAAGGGGGATCGGCCGATCGAGCGAACGTGGGGGCTCTTATTCGACCCGGCGCGTCAGCCCGGGACGTTCCTGATGATGGACGGCATTCGGGAAATGCTCGGCGCCGCGCTCAAGTACCGCGGCCACTCGATCAACAGCACGGATCCTCGGGAAATCCGGGAGGCTCGCGATCTCCTCCTCGAGGCCAAGCGGCGGTCGGCGGGTTTCGAGGGCGGCGTGGGCGGCAAGAATCGGGTTCTGGCGAGAGCGGTCGACGCCGCGGTCGCCTACAACGGCGACGCGGTTCGAGGCACGCGCGACGACCCCGAGACGGTGTTCTTCGTTCCGGAGGAAGGGGGAGAGATCTGGATGGACAACATGGCCATCCCCGTTCAGGCTCCGCACCGCGATGCGGCGGAGGCGTTCATCAATTTCATCCTGGAAGCCGAGACGGGCGCGCGCGTCTCGAACTTCAACCAATACGCGACTCCCAATCGAGCGTCGATGGCTTACATCAACGCGAAGGATCTTCAGAATCCGGCGATCTATCCGTCCCCCGGGATCATGGACAAGCTCGAGTTCCTTCGCGATCTCGGTCCGGACCTGAAGCTGTATGATGAAGCCTGGACCCAGGTGAAATCGAAGTAATCCTCCTCCCTGGCGACAGGAGTTGATTCGATGCCTCAAGACCTGAAAGCGGCGCGAGAGGAATCTGCGTCCGTTCTCGAGCTGATCGGGAAGAAGAGCCTCTCCCCGGCGGAGCAGAAGCGGGTCACGGCGGACGCCGTCCGCTATTGGACCGATCACGTCAATGCCGGTTTTCTCGAATACCGCAAGTCGGTCAGCACCGACTACACGGCCGTCGAGTGGGAGGACGAGGGCGCGGTTTTCCGGGATGTTCAAGGCCGGGAGTTCATCGACTGTCTGGGCGGCTTTGGAATCTACGTGGTCGGCCACCGGCACCCCAAGGTGTTGAAGGCGGTTCGCGAGCAGCTCGACCGCCAGGCGATCCACTCCCAGGAGCTGATCGATCCGCTCCGAACTTACCTTGCGCACTTGTTGGCTCTCGTGACGCCGGGCGATCTCCAATTCGCGTTCTTGACGAACTCCGGGACGGAGTCGGTGGAAGGCTGCCTCAAGATGGCGATGCTGACGACGGGCCGGCACCATTTCGTCGGAGCGATCGGCGCCTTTCATGGAAAGTCGTTGGGCTCGCTCGGCGGCACGTCGAAGGCCATGTTCCGGGAGCCGTTTCTGCCGCTGCAGCACTGGACGCACGTGCCGTTCGGCGACGCCGACGCGCTGCGGTCGGTCGTCGCGAGCGCCGACTTCACCGGGGAGCGAGTGGCGGCGGTGGTTCTGGAGCCGATTCAGGGAGAGGGCGGGATCAACGTGGCGCCTCCGGGCTATCTCGCCGCCGCGAGGGAGATCTGCGACAAGTACGGCGCGATGCTCGTGTTCGACGAGGTGCAGAGCGGGATGGGCCGCAGCGGAAAGATGTTCTGCTGCGAGCACGACGGCGTCGTGCCCGACCTGATGGCGCTCGGCAAGGGCTTCGGCGGCGGCGTGATGCCGATCGGCTGCGCCGTGGGCACGCCGAAGACGTGGGAGAAGTACATCGACAATCCGTTCCTTCATACGACCACGTTCGGCGGCAACCCGGTGTGCTGCG
>DATDNV010000345.1:0-7269 GCA_036518075.1 Thermoanaerobaculia bacterium | reverse complement strand
AAGCAGCGGTCCGATCAGGGAGTCTTCAAGTCCTCCGTCGACGCGAACGCCGTCGCCGGAGTCTCGACGGCCGTCAAGCAGTGGCTGCAGAGCAACACCGTGACCGGATCGTTCGTCCTGCTCTCGGCGGAGAACGTCGGTCCGCAGGTGGGCGCCGATCTGCGCAAGAAAGCGCTCTGGGCGGTGGCCACCTCGATGGTCGGCATGCTGCTCTACATCGCGTTCCGGTTCAAATCGCTGCCCTTCGGGGTCGGTGCGATCATCGCGACGCTGCACGACACGCTGATCACGGTGGGACTGCTCGCGCTCTTCGGGAGGGAATTCAATCTCGTCGTGGTGGCCGCGATCCTGACCCTCGTCGGATATTCGGTCAACGACACCGTCGTGGTCTACGACCGCATCCGCGAGAACCAGCGGACTCCCAAGAAGGAGCCGCTCGAGGCGATCATCAATCGTTCGATCAACCAGACGCTGTCCCGAACGGTTTTGACTTCCGGCGCCACGATGCTCGTCGTCCTGGCGCTCTTCTTCCTCGGCGGAGAGGTGCTGAACACGTTCGCGCTGACGCTGATCATCGGCATCATCGTCGGGACCTACTCCTCGATCTACGTCGCGTCTCCGATCGTCGTGATCTGGAAGCAGTGGACGGAGCGGCGGCAGCCGGTGGCGGTGCCGGCGCCCGTAAAGCCGGCACCCGCGAAGCCCGCGAGCGCGCCGCCGCCGCAAGGATCTTCCAAGAAGAAATCGGGACGGCGATAGAAATCTCGACCACCGTTTATATCAGATCTGGCATAGAAGATAAGACAGCAACTCTAGCGGTTTTTCTCATCCGAACCCGGCGGCGGGCCCGGCTCCCTCGTCGCCACGCTCGGGCCAGGCCGTAAAGAGCCCACGTGCGGCCCTCGCTTGTCGTTCCGTCGCAGTCTTCCCGGGGCGGGAGCCGCCTCGTCCATGCTCCGTCACTCACGGCTCCTCCGGGAGCCGGACCCGTCGCCGGAGCTTGGAAGCGGCCAGAAGCCTTGTCGCAAGGGCCGGAGGGGTGACGCCGGACGAAGGCCTCGCGTGCGCGCGGAGGCGACCTCCCTCGGCTCGACTCCAACATCTGCCCGAAGCCGCGCACGCGAGGTGGACGGCGGCAGGACCCCGAAAGCCCCACTCAATGTCTGTGAACGGCGTGCTGAGAAATGACACTTAGTCCTTGATCTGACATGGGACGACCAACCAAGCACTACGAATTCTTCATTTATCCTGACTCAACACTGAACAATGCCCCTTTTGCCCTCCTCGACAAAACCCCGTAATCTGTTCCTTCCATGATCCGTTTCGAGGAGATCCTCGACAAGATTCAGGCCTATAACCCTCAGACCGACGAGGATCTGCTGCGCCGCGCCTACGTGTTTTCGGCGCGCGAGCACAAGGGTCAGGTCCGCCGCTCCGGAGAACCCTATCTGGTCCATCCGCTGAACGTCGCCTCGATCCTCGCCGAGCTCAAGGCGGACGACGTCGCGATCGTCGTCGGCCTGCTGCACGACGTCCTCGAGGACACGCTCACGACGAAGGAGTCGATCGCGAAACAGTTCGGACCGGAGGTCGCGGAGCTCGTCGACGGGCTGACCAAGATTTCCAAGTTCTCGTACGTCTCTCGCGAGGAGGAGCAGGCGGAGACCTTCCGCAAAATGATCCTGGCGATGGTTTCGGATCTCCGGGTGGTTCTGGTCAAGCTCGCGGACCGCCTCCACAACATGCGGACGCTCGAGCACCTGCCCGACGCCAAGCGGAAGTCGATCGCGACCGAGACGATGGACATCTACGCGCCGATCGCGAACCGGCTGGGGATGGGACTCGTCAAAGGGGAGCTCGAGGACCTGGCGTTTCTGAATCTCGAGCCCAAGGAGTACGAGCGGGTGCGCCGGGAGGTCGAGCGCAGCCTGAAAGGCTCCGAGAAGACGATCGAGCAGATCCGGGAGGAGCTCGAGACCCGGCTGCGCGAATCGGGCATCGCCGGCGACGTCGTCGGGCGGCGCAAGCACCTGCACTCGATCTGGTCGAAGATGCAGCGCCGGGGCGTCGACCTCGCCCAGCTGTACGACGTGCTCGCTTTTCGAATCGTCGTGGGCGAGACCCGCGACTGTTACGCGGCGCTGGGGCTCGTTCATCAACGCTGGCGCCCCGTGCCCGGCCGGATCAAGGACTACATCGCGATGCCCAAGCCCAACTTCTATCAGTCTCTCCACACCTCGGTGATGAGCGACAAAGCGCAGCCGTTCGAAGTGCAGATCCGCACTCGCGAGATGGACTTGATCGCCGAGAGAGGAATCGCCGCGCACTGGAAATACAAGGAGGGCAAGCTCGCCCCCCAGCAAAACGACGCTCGGCTCCAATGGCTCCGACAGCTCGTCGACTGGCAGAGCGACGTCTCCGATCCCCGGCAGTTCCTGTCGTCTCTCAAAGCCGACCTCTACGCGGACGAGGTCTACACGTTCACTCCCAAAGGAGAGGTCTTCGCGTTTCCCCGAGGCGCGACGACGGTCGATTTTGCGTACCGCGTGCACACCGACGTCGGTCATCGATGCGTGGGCGCGCGGGTCAACGGACGACTCGTCCCGTTGAAGACGACCCTGTCGAGCGGCGACATCGTCGAGATCCTGACCGCCCCCAACCAGGCGCCGTCGCGAGACTGGCTCTCGTTCGTCGCGACCAGCCGCGCGCGCCACAAGATCCGGCAATACATCCACACGCAGGAGAAGCTCCAGGCGGTCGAGCTCGGCCGCCGGCTGCTCGAGCGGGAGCTGAAGAAGTACAAGAAGACCCTCAAGAAGCTCGCGGCCGAAGGCAGCCTCGCGCGGGAATTGCCGCAGTGGGGGTTCAGCAAGCCCGAGGACCTGTACGCGGCGATCGGCTACGGCAAGCTCGCTGCCAAATCGGTGATCGCCAGGTTCGTTTCCGCGGAGGAGATCGCCAAGACCCAAGGCGCTCCGCGCGAAACCGCCGTCTCCCGGGTCGTGCGCAAGATCCTGCCGTTCGGGTCTCCCGACATCGTCGTGCTCGGGCACAACGATCTGCTGGCTTCTCTGGCGAAGTGCTGTACGCCGGTCCCCGGCGAAAAAATCCTCGGTTACATCACGCGGGGCCGCGGCGTTTCCGTGCACTCGGAGAGCTGTCCGAACGTGAGGAATCTGCTCTACGACCCGGAGCGGCGCATCGACGTGGCCTGGTCGGACGCGAAGAACGCGTCTTACGCCATCGAGCTCGAGGTGATTTCCGACGACCGGCCTGGCTTGCTCGCCGACCTGACCCAAGCGATCGCGGGGGAGGGATCCAACATCCGGCGAATCGAGGCGCGGTCGGAGGAGGCGAGCAAGGGATACGTCTCAGTGGCCCTGGAGGCCACGGACCTGAGGCATTTGGAGAAGATCGTTTCTCGATTGAGGGCGGTCGAAGGCGTCCGCCAGGTCATCCGCAAGTACAACGTGCCGAAAGCGGGGGAGAGGGACTGACCGAGTCCAGGCTCCAAAGTTCGAACTTCAAGTTCGCGGTCTTCAACGTGAACGCCGTTCGAACGGCGTTGCCTATTGGGGGTTGACCGCCGGGCTGAAGCCCGGCGTTGTCTAAAACCGTGGGTTTGGTGACCGCCGACTCCGTCGGTACTCCCGACTGTAGCGAGTTTGCCTTCGGTGGTCGGGTCGTTGGTCGGCTCGCCTCCGGCGGAGGACTCGGTGGTCGGGTGGGTCGTCGGCTCGGGCCTGGACTCAGAGCCCAGGGCGTCGAGCTAGGCCTTTTTGACGCGCACGGCCGGCTTGACGAGCTTGCCCGAGCGGATGCACCGGGTGCAGGCCCGCACACGGCGTGTCACTCCGTCCACGACCGCTCTCATCGTCCGCAGATTCAGATGCCACTTGCGATTGGTGACGTTGTGCGCGTGCGAGATGCGGCGCCCGGTCATCGGGGTCTTTCCACAGAATTGGCAGTGCTGAGCCATCGAACTCCTCGCCGGCGACCGGGTGGTCTCCAAAAAGCGGTGCATGCTACACGGCTCGAGCCGCGGGCGCAAGGCCGGGAGCCCCCTAACGCAAGATCCCGGAAAGATGCAAGTTCTTTTGTCGGACCAGGCAACCGACCCCCCGTGTTTTGCCCTAAGTCCTTGTGCCTGCGCAAGCTCCGCCCATCCAGGCTCTTGACTGCGGAAAAACCTTCTGTTAACTTGGCAACTAGCCGAAATAACTCTTAGTCGAAGCCCTAAACCGTTTTAAATTTTTCGGTGGGGATACTGTGCTGTTCAGGAAATCGAAGAACCTGGTTGGCCTGGACATCGGCTCCTCGGCGATCAAGCTCGTAGAGCTCAAGGACGCCAAGGGCGGTGGGTATCGGCTCGTTCGCACGGGTCTGGAGAGCCTTTCGCCGGAAGCCATCGTCGACGGCGCCATCATGGACGCCTCTCTGGTCGTCGACACGGTGACTCGGGCGATCTCCTCGCTCGGCGTTCGCAACAACGATTTCGCGACCTCGCTTTCCGGCCATTCGGTCATCATCAAGAAGATTTCGCTCCCCACGATGTCGGCCGAAGAGCTGGCGGAGTCGATCCGCTGGGAAGCCGAGCAATACGTTCCCTTCGACATCAACGACGTCAATCTCGACTACGTCGTCCTCGAGGCGGGCGGAGGCGAGACCATGGACGTCCTGCTGGTCGCCGTCAAGAAGGACAAGATCGGCGACTACACGAGCGTCATCTCCCAGGCCGGGAAAACGCCGGCGCTCGTCGACGTGGACGCGTTCGCTCTTCAGAACGCATTCGAGGCGAACTATCCGGTCGAGCCGGGGCGCGTCGTGGCCCTGGTGAACATCGGCGCGTCGGTCACGAACGTGAACGTGCTGTCCGGAGCCAATACGATCTTCTGGCGCGACATCTCCTTCGGGGGCAATCAGTACACCGACGCGATCCAGAAGCAGCTCTCGCTCGGCTTCGAGCAGGCGGAAGGGCTCAAGAAAGGCGAGGCGGGCGCCGACCATTCGATGCAGGACATCCTGCCGATCCTCCGGTCGGTCTCGGAAGACCTGGCGCAAGAGCTCCAGAAGACGTTTGACTTCTTCATCGCCACGACTTCGACGGAGAAGATCGACCAGATTTTCATCGCGGGCGGATCCTCCCGCGTGATCAATCTCGATACACAGCTGAAAGAGCGGTTCGGGATTCCGGTGGAGATCATGAACCCGTTCCGCCAGATCGACATCGCGGGCGGGTCGGTCTCGCCCGAATGGCTCACCGAGAATGCCCCGAGCCTCGCGATCGCGGTCGGCCTCGCCGTTCGTCACATTGGAGACGAAGCCGCTTGATCCGCATCAACCTTCTCACCGAGGCCAAGGCCGCGGCGGCCCGGAAGAAGGCGCCGATCCTTCCGACGGGGGCGAGGCTCAACAACCTCCTCTTCTTCGGGGGCGTGGCCCTGTGCCTGCTCGCCGGGGGGATCTGGGGCTTTCTGCGCGTCCAGACGAAGCATCAGCTGGGGGACGAGATCAGCCGCGCGCGCCTCGAGGCCGATCGCCTCAAGTCGATCATCGAAGAGGTCAAGGGCTACGAAGACAAGAAGAAGAGCCTCGAAGAGAAGATCACTCTGATCAACAACCTCAAGACGAACCAGAAAGGCCCCGTCCGGTTGATGGACGAGATCTCCAAGGCTTTGCCCGACCTCGTCTGGTTGACAGATCTCACCGTGACGGGCAACCAGATCACGATGAAAGGGAAGACCCTCGCCCCCACGGCGGTGGCGACCTACCTCGAGAATCTGAAGAAGAGCCCCTTCTTTGCCGAGCCGGTCTTTCGTTCCCTGGGACAGGACGGCGGGACTCAAGGAACCTACAGCTGGGAAATGATCCTGACCTTCAAGCCGGCCGCGGCGTACGCGGCGGCGACCGGCGGAGCTCCGCCGCCCGAGGCGACGCCCGCGGCTCCGGCGACAGGCAAGGGGGCATAGCGTGGCCCTGGAGCTCAAGCTCGAGGAAAAGAAGTGGTTCGTTGCCCTGGCCATCGGCGCGGGCATCGGTCTGGCTCTTCTGTTCGCCATCTACTACCTGTGGATTCGGGGGGTCGACCAGGACATCACCCGTATGCGGGGAGAGCTCAAGGGTCTCCAGGATGAGATCCAGAAAGGCCGCACGGCCGAGCGGAAGCTTTCGCAGTTCCGGGAAGAGGTCAAACGGCTGGAGCTCGAGCTCTCCAAGCTGCTCCAGATTCTCCCCTCGAGTCGAAACACGGAGGAACTCATCAAGCGGGTCGAGGCGCTGACACGCCAGGGCGACTTCAGTCTGAAGAAGTTCACCCCCGCCGACCCGATTGCGCGGGAGTTTTACGCCGAGTATCCGATCGACATTTCGCTCGACGGGACCTATCACAACCTGGCGCTGCTCTTCGATCGGATGAGCCGCTTCTCCCGAATCATCAACGTGGAGGACCTGAAGATTGCTCACCTCGACAACGTCGCGGGCAAATCGATTGCCGCGCAGTTCGTCGCGAAGACCTTCATCTATACGGGTGATCAGGAGGGCGCGGCCCCCGGAGGCGCCAAACCGGGAGCGCGCGCGCCCGGTGCGCCGTCTCCCGCCGCGGGCAGCGCTCAGAAGCTCAAGGCCCGCGCCGAGGGCAGGGGGATCGAATGAGCCGATCGTCCCTCGGGCGTCTTCTTCTGGCGAGCGCGCTGGCTCTGGGTAGCGCACGCGTATGGGCTCAGGCGTCCAAGCAGACACCAGCGAAGGGCGGCACTTCAGCGGCCCCGGCCCCTCAGGCTCCGGACCAGACGGGCCAGACCCTCCTCGAGCAGGAGGACTCCGCGCTCGCCGGGCGCGCGTACACGTATGACCCGGCCGGCCGGCGCGATCCGTTTCGGTCTTTACTGGTCCGCGCGGAGAACCGGGGACGCGGGCTGCGGCCGCCCGGGATCGCGGGAATTTCGATCGACGACATCACGGTCCAGGGCATCTGGAAAACGCGGTCGGGGTTCGTCGCGCAAATACGCGCGACCGACAACAAGAGCTATCTCCTGCGCGCGGGTGACCTGCTCTACGACGGCGAAGTGACCAGCGTCGCTCCCAACGAAGTGACCTTCCGGCAGAACTTGAACGATCCCCAGAGCGTGAAGCCGTTTCGGGACGTCACGAAGCAACTCAATGCAACCATCAAGCCCTGACTTCGGAGCGAAGACGGATCCCAGCGGGACGGGAGGAACGATGCGAATGGCATGCAAGAAAACCGCGATCGCCATCGGGGCGTTGATGCTC
>DATDNV010000344.1:0-4000 GCA_036518075.1 Thermoanaerobaculia bacterium | reverse complement strand
GGCCAAGCTTCAATACGAGCAATCGGTCACGAGCGCGTTCGCCGAAGTCTCCTCCGCGCTGGTCGCGCACGAGAAGCTCGGGGAGGCGGAGCGGCTTCAGGTCAAGACGGTCGCCGCGGACGAGAGCGCGGTCCGGTTATCCAACGAGCGCTATCTCGCCGGACTCGCGAGTTATCTCGACGTCCTGCAGGCTCAACAGCAGCTCTATCCCGCGGAGCAGCTGCTCGCCCTGACTCGCTTCACGCGGCTCGCCAACTTCGTGTCTCTCTACAAGGCCCTCGGAGGGGGTTGGCAGGTCTCGGATTGGAGTTGGAGTGGGCCGGGAACGGTAACGCCTGCGTCGACCAAGTAGTCGATACGTCTCCGAGCTCGAAGCTCTCCGCGCTTCATCCTAAGTTCCAGGTTAAGAACGGGTTGCTCGGCCCGAGCTGTTCTCTGGCGAACTGAATTCCGTTCGCGCCGCGATGAAATCCGGAGCAACCCCCACACGTTAGAAGAACGGGACATGGCGCGTTCGCGGGAATCTCACGGGCTTCGGCGACTCGAAATCCTGGGAGTGTCTGCACTCCTTCTGGCGGTGCCGCGGGTCGTGCTCGGCCAGGGCGGAGTCTGGTCGACACACGGGCCCGAGGGTGCCAGCGTCTATTGCGTCGTTCCGGACCCCTCTCACCCCGCGACCATCTATGCGGGAACGGGCCAGGGTGTCTACAAGAGCACCGACGGCGGCGCAACCTGGTCGGCCTCCGGCGCCGGCATGCCGACCGCGCACGTCCAGACGATCATCATCGATCCGACGGCGACGAACACGCTTTACGCGGGCACGCTGACTCCCGTAGGCGCGCCGAGCCTGGGCATCTTCAAGAGCACCGACGGCGGCGCGACCTGGTCGGCGATCAACAATGGATTGATCGATCCGATCTCTTCTTTTTCACCGGTCGACGTCGCCGTCCTCGCCTTCGACCCGTCCAACTCGAAGACGCTGCTCGCGGGCACGATCTCCTCGGAGATCTACAAGAGCACGGACGGCGGAGCCACGTGGCAGGCGAAGACGAACGGAGGGTTCGATCTGGGTCTGCAGGTCTCGTCGATTCAGTTCAATCCCGCGGCGCCCAAGATCGTTTACGCGGCGAGCAACAACGGCCTTCTGCAGTCGACCGACGGCGGCGAAGACTGGGCGTTCTACGGCGACTCCGGAACGCCTTTCTTCGCGATCGCGATCGACCCGACGAACCCATCGGTCATCTACGGCGGCGACAATACCGGTTTCGGCATGCTCAAGAGTACGGACGGCGGGAATCACTGGGTCCAGATGAACAACGGACTGCCGATCACGCAGGGAAACTGGCCGTTCATCAACACCCTCGCGATCGACCCGACGAATCATTCGGTCGTCTACGCCGGCACCTATGCGGGCGGCGTGTTCGTGACGAACAACGGCGCGGCGAGCTGGTCGAGCGCGAGCACCGGCATGCGGAGCGCGTATGTCGAAACGTTCGCGTTCGAAGCGAGCCCCAGCCGGATTCTCGCCGGGACGCTCGGCGGAGGCGTTTACCAGAGCCAGGATGGCGCCCAGACCTGGATGACCCTCAACAACGGGCTCGCGCTTTCTCTCATTTACCGGGTGGCGCTCGACCCTGCCGCTCCGGGGACGGTCTACACCGGCGCGTTCGACGGGGTCCATCGGAGCGTCGATGGAGGTCAGACCTGGCAGCTCCAGGCCAACGGCCTCCCGGTCGATCCGGTCGACGCCCTCGTCGTCGTTCCGGGAAGCCCCGAGAAGTGGCTGGCCGGAACTCTCGGAGGGGGCCTCTTCAAAAGCACCGACGGCGGCGCGACCTGGACGGCATCCGCCCAGGGATTGAACGACTCCTTCATCGGAGCTCTTTTCGTCGATCCGAACAATTCCTCGATCGTCTACGCCGGAACCGCGCATCCGGACGCCTCCGCCGAGCGCGTCTACAAGAGCACCGACGGAGGAAACACCTGGTCGCCGACGACGCTCGACGCCAACCTCTACCCGATCGATTTTCTCGCGGTGAATCCGGGCAACTCGTCTCAGATCGTCGCCGGAAGCAACAACGTGGCCGCGTTCTTTCAGAGCGTCGATGCCGGAAAAACCTGGGCCACGGTGAATCCGAGCTCCAACTGCGGAGGCGTCAATGGCCTTCTCTTCAACCCTACGGGCTCGACGCTCTATCTCGCCGGCTCGACGGGAGTTTGCCGAACGACCGACAACGGAAAGACCTGGAACCAGGCCGCTGTCGGAACGAGCGCCGTGACGTCGCTTGCTCTCGACCCGATCCAATCCAGCATTCTCTACGCAGGCAGCGTGCTGAACGCCACCGCGTACACGGGCGCGGTCTACCGCTCGACCGACGGCGGTCTGACCTGGTCGCCTCTGGGAAGCGGCTTTCCGGCGGCGACCGCTTCTTCCCTCGTGATGGACGCATCGGGGAATCTGCGCGCGGGGACGCGAGGCGCGGGCGTTGCAGTGCTCGAGATCGTCGAGAACCGAGAGACTCTCCAGCCGCCCAGGCCCGAAAACCGAAAGACCCGCGATCTTTCACCGCGCTAAGGACTGACGGCGCAGGCGCCCGCTGCGCGCGACCGGCCCCGCGAACTTTCAACCCGGCGACGGCCCGCCCTTGCGCGCCCGTCTGAGTTGCGGGCGATCCGCTAGAAGTCGAACGCTCGCACGATCTCGCGCGCCGGTCCCCTTTTTCGAGAAGACAATTCCCGACGATCGAGCGGGGCAAGGACGAAGGGTCTGTCGCGGGTGACGAAGCCCTCGCCGTTGAGGTCGAGGCACCGCGCCGAGGCGGCTGTGGTCTATTGGCCGGGGGCCATCCGAAACATTGACGGAGACCGGCCGTAACAGAGGCAGTCAAACGATGCGTTTACACCGATCTCTCATCCTGGCGGTGATCGCGGGGGTCTGGACCGCCGCCGCGTTTGCCGCGTCGAGCAGCGATTCGAGCGATCCGCTCGCCGCGGAGATCGAACGTTGGTCCGCATTCGTTCGAGATCATCCTTCTTCGGACGAGATCTGGAGCCAGATCAAGGGAGCCACCGAGCCCGTTCTCGCGCGCGCGCAGGAGGCGCTCCGGGATGGGCAGCGGCTGCTCGCGCTGCAGCGTCTGGCCGCGGCCAGGATGTATCTGGCCGCCGCCGTTTACCTCGAGCAGAAACCGGCCGCGCGGCAGGACGGCGCGGCGTTCGAAGCCGAGTGGACGCGCGTCGGTCAGGTTCTCGGCCGCGATCTCGAGCCGCCGGCGCCGAAGGCGTTCGAGAGTCTGCGTCCCGCGGCGGTCCGCGCCCTCGCCGAAGCCGCGATCCCTCAGGTCCATGTCTATTACGAGACGAGCCTCGAATACGGGCGCAACACGATGCCGCAATACGGGCTTCTCTATCTGGGCGTAGCCCAGGCCCAGCGCGAGTTCGCCGACTTTTGCCGGACGCTCTCGTTCCCTCCCGCGGGCTCGCGCCCGCCGATCCGCGCGATCGGCCCGGAGCTCGACCGGCTCGAGAACGCATTGCTCGACGCCTATCGCCCTCCCGCCTCGATCGACAAGCACAGCGAATTCATCGCCGTCAGCTCGGGACTCAAGGAGGCGCGCGAGCTCGACGCCGCAGGCCTGCGCTACGGAGCTCTCCTGAAGTATCTGCAGACCGTTCAGCGCCTGGCGATGCTCCGCGGAACCTCCGCGGTCCCCAGCTCGGACGCGCTCGCGCAACGGCTGCATGAGCTCGAGTTGCGCCTCGGCCAGAGCGGCGCCGACGACAGCATCGGCCGAATCTTTCTGGAGGCGGCGCAGGCCGATCTCGCGCACCCCGCCGCCGGCGGAGCTCCCACGGCTGCGGCCGCGATCGCCGCGGACGTCCTTCCTCGCTACTTCGACGCGCTCTCGCCCGCGCGCCTCGAGCCCCGCCGGCCCGAGCCGCAGGTCACGGTGACTCTCGTCCGGTGGCCCTACACCTGAAACATCTCCGATCCGGCAAG
>DATDNV010000343.1:0-5045 GCA_036518075.1 Thermoanaerobaculia bacterium | reverse complement strand
CGCCGTCAGCGTCTGGGTCGCCAGCTCCAGATCCTGGCGGACGATCTCGGAGATCATCCGGAGCTGCTCGGTCGTCGAAAGACCGTCGGCGCTGCGCTCCGTGACGGATGCCTCCAACTGTTCGTGCAGGCCCGAGACGCGAATCATGAAGAACTCGTCGAGGTTCGAATGGAAAATCGAGAGGAACTTGAGCCTCTCCAGCAGCGGCCAGTTCGTGTCGAGCGCCTCTTCGAGCACCCGGCGGTTGAACGCCAGCCAGGAAATCTCCCGGTTGAAGTAGAGCTGGCGGTCGGTGAACCGATCGTCGGGCGCAGCCGAGTCTTCGAGCAGACGGGGTTCCGACATGGTCGCAGCGGGAGGTTATCAGACCGTCTTTAAGCTCCAGGGGAGCCGGTCCTTCCTGCCTCTAAGTCTTCTGGATATTGGACTTAGCTGCATTTCGGGACGGATCCTGCCAAATTATGTCAGATCTGACATAGACGGGAGAGGCGAAACGGCAGTCGCCAATAGAAAGGGCGGCGGGTGCGGCCGCCGCCCTTGGGTCGACCGGTTCGGCTCGAAACTACCAGGCCACGCGGACGCCGAACTGGAACTGCCGCGGATCACCTGCGCCGCTCTGCACCGTTCCGTCGAAGTTGAAGACGAGGTTGGTCGTCTCCGGCTTCTTGATGTTCTTCGAGTTGAAGAGGTTGAAGCCTTCGATCGAGGGCTCGATCGTCAGGAAGCCCCACTGGAAGAGCTTCGAGATCCGGAAATCGAGCGAGGAGAACTGGTTGTTCTTCCGGCCCAGGTTGCGCTGGGTCACCGTGCCGTCCGCGTTGATCCGGTCCTGCGGCGTGTTCGTTGGAACACCCGCTGCCGTGACGTCCAGCGGCTGGGCCGAACGGTAGGAGTAGCGGAAGTTCAGGAGGAAATCGCCGGGGGTCTGCCAGAGCGTGTAGGCGTTGACGCGGTGGCGCTGGTCGCGGTCCGAGTATCCCCATTCCGATGAAAACTCGGATGTCGGATTCGCCGGATCCTCGTGGATCTTGGCATAACGGAGAGTGAAGGGATCGCGCTCGTTGTCGTCGTCGGACTTGTCTTTCGAATACGTGTAGTTGACCTGCATGCCGAACCTTTCGGAGAACCTCTTGTTGACGCCGAGGGTCCAGCCCCAGTACTTGCTCTTGGCGGAGGACTCGACGGTCGTCAGCGAACCCACGCCGTTGGTCCCATCGGGGCCAAGACCCGTGCTCCACGGCGATCCCAGCTCCGCGGCGTTGCGGTCGACAAAGCGTGTCAGGTGGTCGGTCTTCGCCCAGTTGTACTTCACGAGCACGGCCCAGCTCGGGACCACCTCGTGCTCGACGGACGCGCTGACCGCCGAGGTACGCGGATTCTCGAAATCCTTTGATGTGACGAAGATGCCGGGGTGGTCCGGCGTGCCCGAAGGAGTCGGCAGGAGTTCCGGATACGCAGGAGGCGATGAGTTGAAGTTGTTCAGCTCCTGCTCGATGGAGCCATTCGTCGAGCGGGTCGACGCGAGGTTGAGGCCAGGAATTCGCGCATAGAAGAGGCCGTAGCTCGTCCGAAATACCGTTTTTCCGTCATTCTTCGGATCCCAGGAGATTCCTATGCGCGGCTGCCACATCTTCTTGTCCGACGGGATCGTTCCATCGGAGGGGAACGCCTGTCCCATGGACGTCTTCCCGATGAATCCGGAGAAGAAGACCTGGTCCGGAGGCGTGATTGGATCCGGCTCGATCTGGGCCTCCCAGCGCAGTCCGGCCTGAACCGTCAGGTTGGGGAGCGGCTGCCAGACGTCCTGAACGAAAACGGCGGGTTCCTTTTGCCGGATCGTCTGTGTTCCCGCCTGCTCGAGCGTGATGTCGCCGACAGGCACGTTTTGGAGATAGAGGAGGATGTCGGACTTGTTCCCGGGATTCTGTAGGTAATCTTTAAACGCGTCGGTCGAAGCGAAGATGAACCGCCCGTTGAAGAATCCGCGGAAGGTCTGAGAGGAAGCGACCTCGTTGTACTCGACTCCCGCTTTGAAGGTGTGGTTCCCGGTGATGTAGGAGAAGTTGTCGACGAATTGCATGCGCGTGTCGTGGTAGTCGACCGGGATGAAGAAGGGCTCCCCGAAGCGATAGCCCCTTGCGAAATCGAAGGCCGTGTCGGGAAGCGGCCGATCCTCGCCGGTGATGTTGGGACCGGGATAGGGGCGAGGCCGGTCCTCGCGGGCCCACTGCGCGCGAAATTCGTTGGACGTCAAACCGGTGAAAGTCGAGATGAGTGAAATCGTGCCGGCGTTGGAGTCGTCCTTCTCGTCGGCGTTGGCGCTGCGCCCCCAGGAGTCGACGTCGAAGGTTCCGTTGTTCTGGTCGGCCCATGTGTAGTTGTAGCGGCCCGTAAACAGGTTCTGAGAGTTCGCCTGCCAGTCGAATTTCGCCAGGAAGACTCGAGCGTCATTGGTCCGCTCGATGGGCAAGTTCTCGCCCGGGCTTCCGAAACCCGCGAAAATGTCGACGACGTCCTGTTGGATGCGGTTCGGGTCGGTTTGCTTCGTCGACCGAGCGCGCTGGCCGTCGAATGCGAGGAAATAAAAGAGTTGATCCCTCTTGATCGGTCCGCCGAGAGTCGCGCCAAGCTGTCCCTGGTTGAAATCGAACTCGGGCTGCTTGCTGCCGTCGGCGTTTTGGAGACGGGCGGCGGTACCCTGATCTTTGTAATAGAGGTGGGCGCTGCCGTGAATGTCGTTGGTGCCCGACTTGGTCACGACGTTGACGAAGCCCGAGGAGGAGCGGCCGAACTCGGCATTGGCGCCGTCCGAGACGACGACGACTTCTTGAATCGCGTCCAGGTTGTAGGTGAAAGCGGGCCGCTGGCCGCCCCGCTGCTCGCCGAAGAAGGGGTTGTTGAAGTCTGCCCCGTCGACCGAGACGTTGTTCTGGATTCCTTTTTGGCCGTTGACCGTCAGCTCGTCCCCGTCGGGACCCTGGACGATCGAGACGCCGGGAGTGAGCTTGGTGAAGTCCAGATAGTTGTGCTGGAGATTGGGAAGGTTGTTGACCGCGTGCTCTTCGATCCGGGTCGCACCCTCCGTCCGGGTCTTTTCGATGGTGGGCGCCTCGGCCGTGACGCTGACCTCCTGCTTGACGCCCGAGATCTCGAGCTTCAAGGTCAAGCTGACCGTTTCTCCCAAGTCGAGCCTGACGCCCTCGCGCACGAGGGTCGAGAATCCGGACAGGGTCACGGTGATTTTGTAGGGCCCGAGCGGTAGAAGCAGACCGCGGAAACGGCCCTGGCGATCGGTCGTCAGGTTGTCTTCCCGGCCGGTCGCCGTGTTCTTCAGGTTCACGGATGCGCCGGGCAGTACGCCGCCGTTGGCGTCGACGACCGTCCCTTCGATGACACCCGTCGTAGCCTGGGACTGGGCTAGAAGGGGAGACGCGCCAACCGCCGCGAGAATGCACACCAACACCGCGATAAGGCGAAGTGACATGGGCATGCCCACCTCCTCAAAGCGAATCGTTTGTGAGGACCAGCTATCTACCGCTGCCGAGATACTTCAACTTTTTACGGCGCGCGTCAAGTAATGTCTTGGGGCCCTCGGAGAGGACGGTCTGCGAACGGGAGCGAAGCGCAGTGCGCACGTCGCGGCCACGACGAGGATGGCGCAAACGATGCGAAGAGCGCCGCGGGGTTCTTAAAGAAGGCGGCGTCGACGATGATCGCTCCGACGACCGACACGCCCATCCAGATCGCGTGAGCGGTCGCCAGCGGAATCGCTTTCATCGAAAGTAGAGAGCAGCACGGCTGCGCCAAGCTCGAAACCGGCGTATCCGATCAGTGGAACGATTCGGGAAACCCATCGGTCATCTTCAGGCTGACGCCCAAGCCCACTTCGCAGAGGCTGGAGAGGATCGCCCGAATCCCGAGCACGGGGCTCGGCTTCCTTCTGTCCGCCAACGTCCCGTTGGGAATCAACGGGATCGCCGGAGTCGGCCGGCGCTCGCTCTCGCGTAACCGCGATCTCTGACCCGAATTTTGACTGTGTTTACCCGGTGACTTCATCTCGCGCCGGAAAGATGGATGCAGTTGTCACTGCCTCCCTCCGCTTTCGCCCCGGGCGACCGGGGCTCTTTTTTCGGACGATCGCACGCCGATCCTCGGCTCGTTCCGCCGCTCGAATTTACACGGTCTTCTTTCCCTCTTGACCCTCCGCCTTTACAAGTCGCCGGCCTAGCGGAACGAACAAGGAACGGAGCCAATTCGGCCAGAGATCAGAAGGAGGGAATGATGTATCGAAGGCTCGCGCGCCACGTCGTCGGTTTCGTCTCTCTCGGAATTCTCCTGCTCGCCCCGGCAGCGGCAAACGCCCAGGTCATCGTCAAGGTCAACGACACCGTGAATTTCCGCTTCGGGCTGCAGCTCCAGGCCTGGGCGGACTGGACTCAGGACGCCAACTCCGAGGGCTACTCGCAAAACCTGTTCATCCGGCGGATTCGAATGCAGATGCTCGCCACTGTCGCGCCCGGCGTTTCGATCTTCTATCAGACCGACAACCCACGGGTAGGCAACGGCGGTGCGGACGGCAACAAGATCATCAACACCGGATTTCTCACTCAGGACGCGTTCGTCGAATGGAAGCTCTGCGCCGAGGCGTTGATGCTCGAGGGCGGGCTCTGGCTCGTGCCGACTTCGCGAAACGGGCTCGAGAGCACGGCCAGCTTTCTCGCATTCGACATTGGAGCGTTCGCTCTTCAGGGGAATACCGCCGAGAACGGCAACGGCGGCCGCGACTACGGTTTTGGCCTCAAGGGTTATCTCGTCGACGACCATCTCGAGTACCGCTTCGGCGTCTTCGACGGACACCGCAATCCCGTAGCGCCGCAGGGGGGAGGCCTGGGTTCGGAAGCCGGCTCGCGCAACCCGTACCGCATGGCGGGGCGGCTCAACTACGATTTTTTCGACACTGAGAAGGGCTACACATACGCCGGAACCAACCGAGGTCTGAAGAAGATCGTGGCGATCGGCGGCTGGGGAGACGGACAGGGCACTTA
>DATDNV010000342.1:0-5153 GCA_036518075.1 Thermoanaerobaculia bacterium | reverse complement strand
CGTGAGCGGCGGGCCCGAGGAGACTGTTCTTCGGACGAAATGGGACAAGCTGCTCACCGACATGACCCGTGACGGTTCCTCGTTGATCTTCAGCGGTTCTCCCTCGGGTCATGGCGAGGACCTATGGCAAGCGCCTCTTGGCGGTGGCAAGGAGCCCAAACCGCTGACCCAGACGCCGGGATTCGTGAAGATCTCCGGACGAATCTCGCCCGACGGACGCTGGATGGCATATAGCTCGAATGAATCCGGGCACAACGAGATTTACGTCCAGCCCTTTCCATCGGGTCAGAAGAGGCTGGCGTCAGAGGGCGGAGGATCCCGGCCGATCTGGAGGCGCGACGGTAAAGAGCTGTTCTACGTCGCGATCGACGACCGGGTTACATCGGTCTCGGTCTCCGTCCGCGGAGGCGTTCTCGAGCTCGGCGTCCCTCAACCGCTCTTCGAGCTGCGGGCTGCGGGCAGCACGTTGTTCGCCGAGCGGCAATACGACGTGGCTCCCGACGGCGAGCGTTTCCTCGTGGTCCGGCGCGTCGGCGAGGAGCGCTCGGATCCCGTCGTCGTGGACTTCAATTGGGAATCGAGACTCAAGAACTAGATTCGAGATGAGGGAGGCTAGCTGATGTCTTGGCGCCGATATGTCTGCGCGGTGGGAATCACATTGGCGGCGGCGGCGCTGAGCGCCGAAACAGCTCCGTGGTATCAGACCGACTTTCCGCCGGAGGAATTTCGCGCGCGCTGGGAGAAGATCTTCGCGAAGATCGGCGACAAGTCGGTCGCGCTCGTCGCCGGGGCGCCGTCGGTCGGCGGTTTCCTCCTTCCGAGGCAATACAACGAGTTTTACTACCTCTGCGGCGTCGAGACGCCAGGCGCCTACATCCTGCTCGACGGCCGCAGCCGCAAGGCGACTCTCTACCTTCCGCCTCGCAACGCGCGGCTCGAGGCGGCCGAGGGGAAGGTTCTCTCCGGCGATGACAAGGATGTCGTCCAGAAGCTCGTCGGAGTGGACGACGTCCAGAGCATCGAGGGAATGCGCGGGGACTGGCTCGCCAGCTCGTCGGGTGCTCTTCCCGAGTCGATCTGGATTCCGTTTGCGCCCGAGGAACGGTCGGCCGAGCAGCGGTACGAGCTTCTCGCTTCCAACGCTGCCATCGCGGCCGATTCCTGGGACGGGCGGACTCCCCGGGAAGCCCGCCTGGCGGAGCTCCTGCGAGCGCGCTATCCGCGCGCGAAGGTACAGGATTTGACGCCCGTGCTCGACGAGCTTCGAGGCGTCAAGAGCCCGCGGGAGATCGCGCTCCTGCGGCGTGCCGCACAGATCGCGGGGCTGGGGCTTCTCGAGGCGATGCGGTCGACCCGCCCTGGCGTCTACGAGTACGAGCTCGATGCGGCTGCCCGATACGTCTTTCTCGTCAACGGAGCGCGGCTCGAGGCCTATCGCTCGATCACCGCTTCCGGCACCGACAACATCTGGAACATGCACTATTTTCGGAACAACAAAGCGCTCGCGGCCGGCGAAATCGTCTTGATGGACTACGCTCCCGACTATCGCTACTACACGAGCGACATCACGCGCATCTGGCCGGTCTCGGGCAAGTACAGTCCGGCCCAGCGAGAGCTTCTCGGTTTCGTGCTGGCCTATCGCAACGAGATCATGAAACGGATCCGTCCGGGTGCCGCTCCGAAAGAGATCCAGGAAGAGGCGAAAGCGGCGATGGAGCCGCTCTTCGCGAAGACCCAGTTTTCCAAACCCGTGTACGCGCAGGCGGCGCGGAAGCTCGTCGACACGGGCGGCGGCGTCTTCTCGCACCCGGTCGGCATGGCAGTCCACGACGATGGCGGATACGCTGACCGGCCGCTCCAGCCCGGGGTCGTCTTCTCGGTCGATCCGCAGCTTCGTGTTCCGGAAGAGAATCTCTACATTCGCTACGAAGACGTCGTCGTCGTGACCGAAAAGGGTTTTGAGAATTTCACCGACTTCCTGCCGTCGGGTCTCGAAGATCTCGAGCGCGCCGTGCGGGGAGACGGTATCGTTCAGCGGTTTCCGCCGTCCGCAGCGGGCGTCGCGGAGAGCCATGGGAAGAAGATGAGGGAGACGCGATGAGCAAGGTCGATTGCTGGGGTCGAGGTCTGAGTGGGGGAGTTCTCCTCGCGGCGGCCAGCCTTCTAATGGGGGCCACGGCGCCGGCGAAACCGGCGGCCAAGCCGGGCGCAGTGGCGGAGGAGCCGAAGCCCTATGCCGCGATGGAGTTTCGATTCGTCGGCCCGCCCGGCAACCGGGTGAGCGCCGTCGTCGGCGTTCCGGGCGACTTCAACACCTACTACGTCGGCGCGGCGTCGGGAGGCGTCTGGAAGTCTTCCGACGGCGGCATCCACTGGAAGGCGATCTTCGACGACCAGCCGGCCCAGTCGATCGGCGCGATCGCGATTGCGCCGTCGGACCCCAACGTCCTCTGGGTCGGGACCGGCGAGACCTTCATCCGCAGCAACGTCTCGATCGGGAACGGTGTCTACAAATCCACCGACGCCGGCAAGACCTGGACTCACATGGGTCTCGACAAGACGGGCCGCATCGGCCGGATTCTGATCGATCCCAACAATACAGACGTCGTGACCGTCGCGGCGCTCGGGACCTGCTACGGCCCGCAGCAGGAGCGGGGCGTCTACCGGACGGCCGATGGCGGCAAGACCTGGGACCGCGTCCTCTTCGTCGACGAGAATACCGGGGCCTCCGACTTGGCGATGGACGCCAACAACCCGCGGGTCCTCTACGCGGGGATGTGGCAGATCGACATCAAGACCTGGGGGCGCAAGAGCGGCGGACCCGGCAGCGGCGTCTTCCTGTCACGCGACGGCGGCGCCACGTGGAAACGGATCACCGGCCACGGCCTTCCCGCCTCGCCGATGGGCAAGATCGCGGTCGCGGTCGCCCCGTCCAACTCGCAGCGCGTCTACGCCTTGATCGAGACGGGCGAGCGCGGCTCTCTGTGGCGATCGGACGACGGTGGCGAGAAGTGGAAGCTCGTCAACCACAGCCGTCTCTTGAACGAGCGACCTCACTACTACACCCGTATGCTCGTGATGCCCGACAACGCCAACGAGGTCTACTTTCCTTCCAATCAGATGGGCGCGACCTACGACGGCGGCGACTCGGCATCGCAGATTCCCTGGGGCGGCGACAACCACGACATGTGGTCGGATCCCAAGGCCGCGCGGCGCATGATGATCGGCAACGACGGCGGCGTCATGATCTCGACGACGCGCGGAAGGGAGTGGAGCTTCCAGCGCCTTCCCATCGGACAGCTCTACCACGTCACGACCGACAACCGCATTCCGTACTGGCTCTACGGGCAGATGCAGGACGACGGCTCGTTCCGCGGCCCGAGCAACCTGCCGGGATCCTTCTCGATTCCTCCGGCGGTCTGGACGAGCACGGCCGGCTGCGAGACGGGATGGTCGACGCCCGATCCGGTCGATCCGAACATCGTCTGGGGCGGCTGCTATGCCGGCGTCCTCGAACGCTTCGACGCGCGCACCGGGATGACGCGCACCGTGAGCATCTGGCCGGAGCGAACGATGGGGGCCAACGCCGGCCAGGTGAAGCTGCGGATGAACTGGACGTTTCCGATCGCAATCTCGCCGCACGACCACAACACCGTCTACGCCGGCAGCCAGTACGTCCACGCCACGACCGACGGCGGGCAGACCTGGAAGGCGATCAGCCCGGACCTGACGACCAACGATCCGACGATGATGGGAGACTCTGGCGGCTTGACCATCGACAACCTGTCGGTCGAGTACGCGGGCGTCGTCTATTCGATCGCCGAGTCGCCGAAAGAGAAGGGTGTGATCTGGGCGGGCACCAACGACGGCCTCGTTCAGGTCACGCGTGACGGCGGCGGCCACTGGGACAACGTCGCAAAGAACATGCCCGGCCTTCCGCCCAAGGGCACCGTCGACAGCGTCGATCCGTCGCCGCATGACGGCGGCACCTGCTACGTCTCGGTCGACTTTCACCAGGTCGATAACCGCGATCCTTACATCTATAAGACGACCGACTACGGCAAGACCTGGAAATCGATCGCATCGAACATTCCCAGGAGCCCGTTTTCCTACGTGCACGTCGTGCGCGAGGATCCGTTCCGCCGCGGAATGCTCTACGCCGGCACCGAGAACGCTCTCTACGTCTCCTTCGACGACGGCGGCCGCTGGGAGCCGCTGCAGTCGAAGCTCCCGCACGCTCCGGTCTACTGGTTGACCGTGCAGCCGCACTTCCATGACCTCGTCGTCGGGACCTACGGGCGCGGTTTCTTCATCCTCGACGACGTGACGCCGCTCGAGCAGTTGACCGATGCGGTCCGAACGTCGTCCGCTCAGCTCTTCGAGCCGCGGCCGGCCTACCGGTTCCGCACTGTGTCGCGGCCGAACCTGGCTCCCACCGGAGGCATCGCCGGCAAGAACGCCCCGTACGGCGCGCTGGTCCATTACTGGCTGAAAGAGCCGGTCAAGAAGGGCTCGAAGGAAGAAGAGGAGGCTGCGCCGAGAGACCCGTTCGCTCCGAAGAAGAAGAATCCTGTCGAGATCACGATCCTCGACTCCGCGGGTCAGAAGATCCGGACGATCAAGGGAACGAATGCCGCCGGAATCAATCGAATCACCTGGGATCTGCGCTACGCCCCGACGGAGGAGGTCCGGCTGCGCGCCACGCCGAAGACCAATCCTCACATCTGGGAGGAGAAGCGTTTCGTCGGCAAGGACCAGCGCGGCGTCTACTACTACGGCATCGACTCGCCCAAGAGAGGCCCGCTCGTCGCTCCCGGGACCTACACGGTCAAGCTCACGGTCGATGGCCAGGAGCTCACGCAGAAACTCGTCGTGCGGAAGGATCCCAACTCGGCCGGAACCGACGCCGACGTGGACGCATCCGCCAAATTCTCCGCGGCGCTCTACAAGGACATCAACACGGCCGCCGGCATGATCAATCAGATCGAGTGGACGCGAAAGCAGCTGCAGGATTTCAAGTCCATGCTCGCGGCGGAGAAGAAGACCGACGCAGACGTCGCTCCCGTCAAAACGCTCGAAGCGCAGGTCCTGGCCGTCGAGGACGAGCTCCTGCAGCCGACGCTCGCCGACGCGGACATGAAGTCGTTCCGTGG
>DATDNV010000341.1:0-4868 GCA_036518075.1 Thermoanaerobaculia bacterium | reverse complement strand
CGAAGGATCTCTCGCCCCGCCTCGGCGGGGCTTTTTTTGGGAAATGCAAGGGCGGGCGGTACGGTTAAATGGAACCGTGAAGCCCATCATCGCCGGAGTCCTTGCTTTAGGGATCGCCGTGTCGGCTCTCGCCTCTCCCCTTCCTTCGCGCCGCAACGAAGTCGTCGAAGTGGTCGAGAAAGTCTCGCCGTCGGTCGTCAACATTGCCGCCGAACAGATCGTTCGCCGGCGCCCCTCGATGTTCGACGAGTTCTTCTTCGGCTACGACCCGAGGCAGCGACGCGAGCGGTCCCAGTCGCTCGGGTCGGGCGTCATCATCGACTCCAAGGGGATCATTCTGACGAACGATCATGTGATCTCGGGCGCTTCGAAGATCATCGCGACGACGAAGTCCGGCGTCGAGCTCGAGTGCGAGGTGGTCGGCTCCGACGCGGACAACGATCTGGCGGTCCTACGCACACGCAAGCCGGTGTCTCCCCTTCCGGCGATCCGGCTGGGCACCTCATCCGATCTGATGATCGGCGAAACGGTGGTCGCGATTGGAAACCCTTTCGGCCTTTCGAATACGGTCACCGCCGGCGTCCTTTCGGCCCTTGGCCGCAGCGTCCGCGGCAACGAAAACCAGCGTCTCTACACCGACTTCCTTCAGATCGACGCGCCGATCAATCCGGGCAACTCCGGCGGGCCGGTCGTCAACGTCCAGGGCGACTTGATCGGGATCGCGACCGCGATCATCGGCGGCGCGCAGGGAATCGGTTTTGCCATTCCCGTCGACCGCGCCAGGCGGATCAAGGACGATTTGCTCGCGTTCGGCGAGGTTCGTGCGGTCTGGGTCGGGCTGCGCGGCCGCACGCTCACGACCGGCAACAGCGATGGTGCCAGGCCCCGCGGATTTCGAGTTCGCAGCGTCACGCCGGATTCCCCCGCTGCCCGCGCCGGGATTCGCACCGGAGACCTCGTCGTCTCGGTCGACGGTCAGCCCATCGACTCGGAAGACTCCTGGCAGACGGCTCTCTCGACCAGAGGCCCGGGCAAGCCGATGCACGTTGTCGTCCGCACCGGCACCGCTCCGGATCGGACCGTGACGCTTCAGGGCGAGAAACCGCCTCCAGGACTCGGTCTGCGGACGCTGCGCGAGCAGCTCGGCATGACGGTGAGACAGACCCGCGGCGGTCTCCAGATCACGGTCACCGAACGGGACGGGCCCGCAGCTCGCGCCGGACTCGAGACGGGCGATCTCCTGCTCGCGCTGAACAATTCGCGCGTGTCCGACACCGAGGACGTCGACCGGGTGATGCAGCGCGACTACAACCGCTCCACGCTTCAGCTCGCTGTCGGCCGGGGGCGATACGAGTACACGCTGACTTTCCCCTTAGATTAGAGCCAGTTCCAGCCGGCTCGAAAAACGCGCAGCCGTCGTCGCAGCGTTTATATCAGATCCGATATAATCCTCGGACGCCTCTAAGGCTTGGGCCTCGCCCGCATCGCGCGGGACTCATAGAGCCGCGCGAGAAAGTCGTAGAGCACGACCTCGTGCCGCCGGGCAGCGGACCGCAGCATCCGGTTGACGTGCATGTGAATGTAGCTCGCCGCGATCGACGAGATCGGCTGCGAGAGCCGGCCGGCTTTCTCCAGCGCTCGGAGCTTTCGGATCGCCGGCGCGAGGTCTCGTGAGCGGCGCCGAAAGACGGCGATCCCGGGAGCGAGGGAAGACGAAGATTCCAGATTCGGATCGAGCAGCCGCTGCAGGCTCTGCGACTCCTTTCGGAACCTCGAGCCCAGGCTTCGCTTCAGCGAGTCGTCCACCCGCATCTCCTTGGCGAATTCCTTCCGCAAACGATCGATCAGGCTGCGGGACTCGTCGGGGCCGATTCCGCAGTCCTGCAACAGGAAATCGATGCTTCGAAGTGTGAGACGCCAGCGCTCGTCCGCCCCCGCATCTCCCGGTTCGAGCCGCTCGAGGATCGCCATGACCGCCTCGCTGTCAACTTGAAAGACCCGCTCGGCGATTTCCATCGCTTCGGGACCGCCATAACGCTTGATCTCCCGCTCGTACGTGTCGAGCTGCAGCCTCCAGATTCGGCCTTCGTCGAGAAGCGGAGCGGCCGCCTTCTGGAGATCCGGAACCAACTTCGCCAGGAGCCTCGCCGGGCCGCCATGAAATCGCAGACGAAGATGATGCTGGGGGTCGTCGTAACGGACGAAGAACCAGCGATCCGCCGCTCCGGATCGAAGCGCCCTTCGGACCAGTGGAGCGACTGTCTCTCGCAGAACGGAATCGATGGACGCCGCGCCGGCGTAGAGCTTCGCGTACAGCCATTCCGATCCGGGCGGAAAACGGCGATGGCTGTCCGCGGCTGCCGACGTTTCGCGCTTCGTCGCGAGCGCCACGGGAGGCTCCGTCACGGCCGAGGACGTCCGAACGAAAGGCACGATCAGCTCGTGGACGAACCGGCCTTCCGGACCTCGCGCGTAGAGTTCGTCGGGTCCCGGGAACATCTCGGCCAGTCTCGCCTCGCCGCGATCTTTAACCAGCTGAACGAACGATTCGACCGACAGAAGATTGTCTAGATCGACTGGCAGGAGGTTGTCTCCTTCGGAGAGAAGGACGATCCGCGGCAGACGCCGCTTCGCGCGCCAGGACTGAACGGCTCGAAACCGATCCGCCCCGCGTGAGCGGCCCAGCGGCTTGATCTCGTCTCCGCTGATCGTCCAGCGCGCCGGCGAGAAGACGAGCCGGCCGCAGGTGACGCGCGGCAGGAACGGAGCAGTCGCCATGGGTCCCCAGTCCCAGCCGAGGTATCTCGCCGAGCCCTGAGTCTGCAACTCGCAGAGGAAGCGGTAGAGAGGCAGGCCAAGAAAATGAAAGTTGTGCGCCGACGTCAACCGAGGAATCACACGCCGGTCCAGATGCGCGGATCGAAGATGGATTTCTCGACCCGATACGGAAACGAAAAGATCGGTGATCGGGATCTGCCGTTCCTCGGGCGCGCCCGATGTTCCCAGGTATGGGATCTCGAAATCCCGAAGGACGGGCCGGAAAAGGATGTTCCCCAGGCGGCCCTCGGGCAAATGCACGATCTCGGCGAATACTGCCCTGGGCTCGAGCGCCTCCTCGGCGCGCAGGTGCCGTTTGACGAATCCGAGCAGCTCCGGATCAGCATCGCAAAACCGGCCCAGGAGCCGTGCGCCCGAGGGGCCGTCGCATCCGTTCCAGAGGACGCGAAAGTCTCCGCGGGCAACCGCCTCCTCGTTCGCGGCGGCGAGCGTCGCGGTGACCGCGAACGCGCCGGGTAGTGGGAGCGAATCCTTGCTTTCGAGCCGCTCGACTTCGCGCTCTTCGAGCGTGATCTCCGCCGATCCTCGGGCCGTCGCGTCAGCGAGCTTGTCCAGCAGAAATCTCTCCCAGGCGGACCACGGTGAGGTTTCCTCGAGCTGTTCCGGAAACGCGAGATCCTTGAGGAGCGGGGCTCGATCGTCGGCGGCGCCCCCGCCCGTCGGCGGAAACCCGATCCCGATCTCTTCGTCGAGCGCTTCCACGAGAGAAATCTCCCGTCCCTCGTACCGCTCCACGAACGCGTCTCGAAAGCGGGCGAGATCTTCGGACCGGCGAGGCCTTGCGAGCCGACCCAGGATTCCGACTCCGCGGATGATTTCGTCCAGGACCGCTCCACCCAGAACGGCCTCCGGGGCAGGCTTGACCATGTCCACCTGAAACAGGTGCGACATCTCGACGGGACTCGGAAGCTCGCCGCACTGCCGGGCGACCGCGCGGTAGCGAGCTGGATCGGCCCCCAGGCCCGCCGCGTCGATCGCCCCAACCTCCTTGCGAATCGAGTCCAGACGTTCGCCGGCTGCGACCGTTTCCGTATGCGCGCGCAGCCGCGCCGCGAGCGCTTCCGTTGGATCCGGTCCCGTCACGAAGAGCGTGAGATCGGGACTCAGGATCTGGCTGTCGATCAGCTCGCCGACATACTCTTCGGCCTCATTGCGAGATGCGTTCCTTCCCGCCAATCCCGCAACCAATTCTTCGAATCGAGCGCCGCCGGCGGCTCTGTCGAGAGTCGCTCTCAGCTCTTTGGAGTCCTCGACGGCGACGAGGTGGTGGGTGCGGTTCTTTCCGTCCAACCTCACTTCGACGTAGTGATGACGCCCGGCCGCGCGATAGAGGCTCGAGTTCGGCCGATATTCCAGGCCTTTTCGTAAGGAGGGTTGATTCCCCAATGCCTGCGCAAGAGCGAACAGATAGTCCATGTCGAGCCGGCTGCGGCGCCGGTACGTTTCTCTTTCTCCGAGAACGAGCCGAGTTCGGTCGCCGATCCTTCCGACCGAGGTCCCGGCAAACAAGCCGAACGGCGTGGCCCGCCCAGCCAGCCGCGAGAAGTACCGGACGATCGCTCTCTCGATCCTCTTGCCTCTGTCGCTTTCCGGCTCCCGGATCCAGACATCCAGGGATTCGTCCAGGTCGGGAGAGGCGACAAAGAGCGCATCGCGAATGACGGGACGTTCGACGATCGCGCTCAAGCGCATCCGAAGAAGACCGCGATCGGCTGCGAGCGCTTGCTCGAGCGCCTGCGCATCCTCGGCCGCCGGCGCGGCTTGAAGCCCCTCGCTCCATGCCAGGAATTCATCGAGCGGAAGCAGCGGTGTGCGAAAAACGAAGAAGCCGGACGGCTCGAGGTCACGGTCCACTCTGCCGGCTTTCGAGTCCGAGCTCATCGACCCGGTATTCTGTCAGCCTCCGAGACCGGACGAATCACCGGGCGGCCGTCATCCGGCCCGCGTCTTGTTCAAATACAGTCTTCTGCGCAGGTGACCGTCAGCTCTTTCTTGTTAACGGTCCCCCCTCGCATCCTCCCCACGAAACG
>DATDNV010000340.1:0-3456 GCA_036518075.1 Thermoanaerobaculia bacterium | reverse complement strand
TCAGCGTTACCATGAAGCGATGAACCCCGTCTCATCCGCGATCGAGGACGCGGCCCGGACCGGGCTCATGCCTGCCGGCTCGACGATTCTGCTCGCGGTCTCCGGCGGAGCCGACTCGATGGCCCTTCTTTGCGCCGCGGCCGCCGCGGCCCCGTCGCATGGTTGGAAGCTCTCCGTCGGGCATGTCCACCACGGGCTGCGCGGCCGAGATGCGGAACGAGACCTCGCCTTCGTCGAGTCGCATGCCCGGAGACTGGGCTTGCCTTTCTTCGCCAGACGCGCGAGCGCAGCACAGGCCGCGCGGGCATTCAAGCTTTCGCCCGAGGCGGCGGCCAGGCACGTTCGGTACGCGGCGCTCTCCGAGCTCGCACGGGAAGCGGGAGCCTCCCGCATTGCCACCGCGCACCAACGCGACGATCGCATCGAGTCTTATCTCATCGCGCGGCGCCGCCGCGCCGGCGTTTCGCGCCGGGCCGGCCCGCGCGCCAGCCGCGCCGACGGCATCGTCCGGCCGCTGCTCTCTGTCTCCCGCGCCGAGATCCGGATTTTCCTCGAGGAGCGTGGAATCGCGCACCGTCGGGACTCGAGCAATGGAAACCTGCGTCTCGAGCGCAACCGCGTTCGCCGCGATCTCGCCCGCCGCCGTTCCGCGCGGGGAGGGTCCGCGGAAGACGCGGTGGTTCAGAGGCTCGTCCGGTCGGAGCAGGAACGCCAACGCATCGAGCAGGCGTTCGCCCTCGAAATCGCGCCTTCTCTCTCGCTCGGTCCGGGGTCCTCGGCCGCGGATGCGGAACTGCTCGCGAAAGCCGCTCCCGAGCTCGCCCGCCTCGCCATCGAGGCGGTGGCGCGCCCGTTCGCCGCGCCGGGGCATCCGCCGGTCACCGGCCGCGAGCGGGAGGAGATCCGCCGCCGGCTCCTCGAAGGCGGCGATTTCCGCTTCGAGGCCGGCCGCCGGATCCGGTTCGAGCGCCGCGGCAGTCTCCTCACCGTGCGGCCCCGGCGCACTTCCGGCGCCGAGTCGGTGTAACATTTCGAATCAAACGCACCGAAACTAAACGCCAGTGGAACCGCACGTCGAGACTCGTTACTCAGCCGAGACAATCGCTTCGCGCGTCGACGAAGTGGCGCGCAAACTCGACGCCCAGTTCGCCGGCCAGTCGCTGGTCCTCGTCTCGATCCTGAAGGGCTCCTCCGTCTTCCTGGCCGATCTCGCTCGCCGAATGTCGACGCAAGTCGGCTGCGAGTACATCAGCGTGCGCCGCGCCGAGCACCCCGATCAGATCCTCCAGATCGATTTCTCCACGCGGTTTGCCGTGAGCGGCCGGCCCGTGCTCCTCCTCAAGGACGTCGTCAATACGGGAGTGATCGAGACCTACCTGATGACGCACCTGCGCGACCAGGGTGCGTCCGCGATCGAGCTCGCTGCGATCATCGACAAAGAGAGCGAGAGAACGACCGACATCGTGGTCAAATACCCCCTTTTCGCGGCGGGCAGCGGGCACTTCGCCGGGTACGGAATGGAGTACCAGGGCCGATACGCAAACCTGCCCTACATCGCCGAGGTCGTCGGCGCCCGGCCGACCACCCCGGGGCAATAAACCCGGCCCCGCTTCCGTTAAACTGAGGGTCGGAAGGACGACCAAAGGAGCCCCGATTTGAACGCCACCATCAAGAACCTGCTTTTGTGGATGGTCATCCTGGTATTGATCATCCTGGCCTGGAACGTCTTCAAGACCAGCGCGGTGAACGTCGAGGAGATCAGCTTTTCGCGATTCCTCTCCCAGGTCTCTCAGGGCCACGTTCAGAAGGTCACGATTCGCGGAGACGAGATCAGAGGCAACTATTCGCCCGCCGCCGGGAAGCCGAGCGGCTTCTTCAAGACCTACGCGCCCAACTATCCCCAGCTCGTCGAGAACCTCCAGTCGAAGGGGGTCGAGATCGAGGTCACCCCGGCGAAGGATTCCTCGTTCGTCTCGGCGCTGGTGATGTACGGCCCCCTGATTCTGCTCGTCGCGATCTGGTTCGTGATCATGCGGCAGATGCAGGCAGGCGGAAACAAGGCGCTCTCCTTCGGCAAGTCGCGGGCGAAGCTCCTGACGCCGACCCAGAAGAAGGTGACGTTCAAGGACGTCGCCGGGGTCGAAGAGGCGAAGGTCGAGCTGCAGGAGATCATCGAGTTCCTGAAGGACCCGGGCAAGTTCCAGAAGCTCGGCGGAAAGATCCCCAAGGGCGTGCTCCTGATCGGGCCGCCCGGAACGGGCAAGACGCTTCTGGCCCGCGCGGTCGCCGGGGAAGCGAACGTGCCGTTCTTCACGATCTCCGGCTCCGACTTCGTCGAGATGTTCGTGGGCGTCGGCGCCTCGCGCGTGCGGGACCTGTTCGAGCAGGGCAAGAAGAACGCGCCGTGCATCATCTTCATCGACGAGATCGACGCGGTCGGCCGCCACCGCGGAGCGGGGTTGGGCGGCGGACACGACGAGCGCGAGCAGACGTTGAACGCGCTGCTGGTCGAGATGGACGGCTTCGACACCAACGAGGGAGTCATCCTCGTCGCCGCGACCAACCGGCCGGACGTGCTCGATCCGGCGCTTCTGCGGCCGGGCCGCTTCGACCGGCGCGTGGTCGTGGATCGTCCCGACCTGCGCGGCCGCGAGCAGATCCTGAAAGTCCACACCAAGAGCACGCCGCTCGCGGAGTCGGTCGACCTCTCGGTCATCGCGCGAGGCACGCCGGGATTCTCGGGAGCCGACCTGGCGAACCTGGTCAACGAGGCCGCGCTGAATGCGGCGCGGTTCAACAAGAAGAAAGTCGAGATGATCGACTTCGAGTACGCCAAGGACAAGGTCATGATGGGTCCCGAGCGCAAGTCGATGATCATGACCGAGGAAGAGAAGAAGAACACCGCGTACCACGAAGGAGGGCACGCCCTCGTCGCGGCGCTCCTTCCCGACGCCGATCCTCTTCACAAGGTCACGATCATTCCGCGCGGCCGGGCGCTGGGCGTCACGATGCAGCTCCCCGCGGAAGACAAGTACTCGTACACCAAGGAGTATCTCGAGTCGAACGTCACAGTGATGATGGGCGGCCGAATCGCCGAAGAGAAGTTCCTCGGCCACATGACGACGGGCGCCGGCAACGACATCGAAAAGGCGACCGACATCGCGCGCAAGATGGTCTGCGAGTGGGGCATGAGCGAGCTGGGTCCGCTGACCTTCGGCAAGGTGGAAGGCGAGATCTTCCTCGGGCGGGATTTCGGGCGCACGCAGGATTACTCGGAGGAGACGGCGAACCAGATCGACGCCGAGGTCAAGCGGATCGTCACCGCTGCCTACGACAGAGCCAAGAAGATCATCGACGACAACGAGCGCGTGATGCACCGGCTCGCGCGCACGCTGCTGGAGAAGGAAGTCCTCGACGGAGAGGAAGTTCTTCAGATCATCGCCGAGGAGACGGGCG